>JAFUBJ010000539.1 GCA_017460265.1 Atopobiaceae bacterium
AGCGGTAGGCCTGCGGCGTGGACACGCGGCGCAAGGTCTCGCGCGGGATGAACTGCGTGGTCGTCGTGGGGTCGTCCTCCCCCACCACGAAAATCTGCTCGTTGTACGGCAGCGACGTCACGGCGTTGCCCTTCTCGGCGGCCACGGCGATGACGTCGGAGAGGACCTCCGGCGCCACGAGCGGGCGGATGCCGTCATGGATGACGACCAGGTCCTCCGGAGCAGCCACGCCCTCCAGCGCGTAGACGCCGTTGCGGATGGACTCCTGACCGGTGTTGCCGCCGCTCACCACCTGCGAGAGCTTGGTGATGTCGAACTGGCGCGCGTAGGCGCGCACCACGTCGTGCCAGCCGTCGATGCACACCACCACGATGTCGTCCACGTCCGGGTGGCGCTGGAACGACTCGAGCGTGTAGATGAGCACGGGCTTGTCGTGCACGTTGATGAACTGCTTGGGGATGTCCTGCCCCATGCGGGCGCCGGAGCCCCCGGCGATGATGACGGCGTGAGTCTTCATATGGATTGCCTTTCGCGCGGACTAAGCGTCGTTTGATTCTAGCACGGCATACCAAACAAGCCGCGTGCTCGCCTACAATATGGCAGACAATCAGCGACAAGTGAGGCGCCATGTGGCTTGATTTCTATCGCACAATTGCGACGACCATAGCGATTCTGTACGTCCCGGGATATCTTTTCTGGCGGGGATTGCACTTCTCCCCCATCCTGGCCATATGCTGCGCGCCCATCTACAGCGTCTGTGCATATGCGGTATTTCCCATCGTTTATGCCAAACTAGATATTTCCTGCACAGCTATCAGTATGCTGGCGCCAACAATTGTACTGGCAATCATTGCAGTTGCTTCAAGTCGCCTTCATACGCAAGATGACAAGCCTGACATAGCCCCCTGCGAGAAAGGCCCCCTCCGTCTCGGCCCGCTCACAATCCCCTACGACGTGGTCGCACCCCTGCTCTACGTGCTGGTTGGCTCCCTTGTTTGCTACTTCGTCTTTGTCCGCAACCTTCCCCACCCCGATGCCTTCGTCTGTCGTTTTGACAACCAAACCCACCTCAATCGCATCCGTTCGTTCATCGACTCCGGGCGCTGGTCGTCAATCGGCTCCACCAACTACCAGGCATCGGAGATAAACGCCCAGCCCTATGCGGCTACGGTTGGCAGCGGCTTCTACCCATGCGCCTTTTACTGCATCGTCGCGCTCTCGTGCCTGATCACGGGCGCAAACGTAACCACGGGCATCAACGCCCTAATCGCAGCCATCTCCGCAATCGTCTTTCCCCTGAGCGAATACACCTTTCTTCGCGGCCTCTTCCCCAATGAGAAGGACCGCCGCGTGGTGCAGCTGGGAGCCATAGTAGCTTCCGGATTTGCCAACTGGCCGTGGCACTTTTTGGTCATGGGCCCGCTCTATCCCAATATCTTGGGGCTTACGCTCCAGTTTGCGGCATGCGGAGCCGTCGTCGCAGCTATAGACGAAGGCCACGTCAGGCAGCATCCCTTCTCATTTGCCCTCTTCAGCCTAACCTCTCTAGCGACGCTTGCTCTCGCGCACCCTAACACCATCTTCTCCACCTACATCTTCATGGCGTTTTACGGAGCGACGGTGGTTTGGAAGGGAGTCGCAAACGCGCAACGACTCAGCCCCCGCCTTCGCGTGCCAGCGGCTATCGTCGCAACGGTCCTCTTCGCCGCTGCAGTCGCGGGTTTCTGGACACTCTGCTATCGCATTCCCGCACTCTCTGGCGTCATCAACTACGGCTCAACAGAACAGACCAGCCCGCTCCACGTCCTGGCCTCCATAGCCTCGCTCAAGTTCTCGTTCACGAACTTCCAAGTGGGCATGTCACTTGCCTGCCTCTTTGGCTGCATCGCCCTTACGCGACGCCCCGACCGCTGGCGCATCCTGCTGCCCGCAGCCTTCTTTGCCCTCGCCTATTTCTCCGTGCGCACTGGCTGGGACCCTGTCAAGTACTGGACGGGAGCGCTTTGGTACTCCGACCGCCGCCGCCTTGCTATGAACATCACGCTCTTTGCCATGCCCATTGCCGCACTGGGACTTGACGCAGCCTCTACGTTTTTTGGCCGCGCCGCCTTACGGAAAGCAGACGCTCCCGCTCGTCATGCTCAAACAGAAGTCACGGCCACTCCCGATCGCCGAGTGCCCGGTACCGCACTCCTCATGATCCTCATTGTGCTCACCTTCCTGCCCACCATAACCCTTCCCATAGGTGAGGGCGCAGCCATCAAGACCGCCTTTGGAACGGCCTCGTCAAAAATCAACGAGCGCTATGCGGACAGGAATGACCACATCTACGGTGCGGACGAGATTGCCTTTGTGGAGAGCGCATTGAATAAAATCCCTGAGGGTGCCCTCGTC
>JAFUBJ010000540.1 GCA_017460265.1 Atopobiaceae bacterium
AGGCACGCTGCAGCTCGTCGCGTCCCGCGGCGGCAAAGATGGCGCCGCAGACGCCTCCTCCGGCGCGCAGGCCCTCATTTGCCGCGTTGACGATGGCGTCGACCGAAAGCCTCGTGATGTCCTGACGAATGAGCGAAAGTGGCATGGCGTGCCTCCCTGTGTGCAGTGTCCGTCCTGACCAGTATAAATGCCGACCAAGCGTGACGTGCCCGTCGCTGTGCCACACGGTGCCGAGGGCGCCGCACTGAGAGATTTCTCAAATAGCGGCATCGTATTCGTCTTCCTGCAACAAAGAATCTCCAAATCGTCAGTTTCGGCATCGTATTTGCCTTTGTGTAACGCAATAACGCGCTTTAGCTCAATGGAAGCCAAAATCACCGTTGCAGGAAGACAAATACGATGCCGCGCGGGCACGTTGTGGCCTCCCGTGTTGCAGGAAGGCAAATATGATGCCGAAAAAAACGTAAACTGGCACTATGCCCGCCCAGGTTCCAGCTCGCACCCCGTGCTGCGCGCCCCTGTGCCGTCCCAAAGACGCCTTCCTGAACGGGCGCTAGCTGCGCGACCAGTGCTTCTTGCGGACGTTGCCCCAGAGCTTGGAGAGGTATTCCGCGCCGGGGATGTTGGGCATGCGGTCTATGGTCACGAAGCCCTTCGCGCGGCGTGCGGCAGCGCGAACGTTGTGGGGCAGCTCGCCCAGGATCGAGTCCTGGATGGTCGCGGCAAAGCGGTCTCGCTCGCGCGCCATGCTGTCGGTGAGGGAGTCAATCTTGTCAACGGCCCCATCGCGGCGCTCGGCAAGGCCGGCGGCCGCGGCCTCGCCCTTCTCGACCGCACCGGCCACGAACTGCTCCATGTGCTCGTTGACGCTGTTGTTGAGGCGTGCCGCGGCGCGCGCAAAGCGCGTGAGCGCCGACACCGTGATGGCCGTGTCGGCGGAGATGAGCGCCATGAGCAGCAAAGAGACGATCTCTACGACCGTGTGGTTGGCCTCGGCGGTCAGGGCGAGCGTGGGTTCGTAGAGCACCCTCACGACAAAGACTCCTCCCAGGCCAAAGAGGATCGACGCAGGCAGGCAGATGCGCCCGTTGAGGTTGAGCGGCATGTTGGAGTAGTCCCACCAGTACGCATGGAAGAGCCGCTCAAGCGTCCAATGCGTGGAGTACTCGAGGATGGCGCTCCCAATGAACGAGCAGAGGAAGATCTGCCACCATGCAAGGTCGACGCCTTTTGCCTGGGCCACATGCCACATCAGAAGGACGACGATGGTGCCCGTCCCATAGATGGGGCAGACGGGCCCGTACAGAAAGCCGCGGTTTTCCCACCGGCGCTCGTTGACGGTGCAGTAGGTAGATTCGTAGATCCAGCCGGCAAAGCTGAATATCACAAACCATATGAAGATCGCGCAGATGCTCATGGCGAGATAAGACTCCTAACTGTCCTTCATCAGAGTGTACCCAAGTGGCGCGCAGCACGCACGTTTGGAGCTCAGTTGTGTTGGTAAGAAGTCCGCTGCAACAAAGGACAGATAGCGGCAAATGTCGTAACATAATGAGGTTAGTCCATGCCCGAAGGGATGACGTCATTGAATTGGTTTGACCGCAATCTCGACCCCAAGCTCTTTAAGCTGTGCATCTATGCGAGCATCACCATGCTCGTTACCGTTGCGCTCATTCTTTTGATGTACAACTCGGGTCCCGCCCTCATCTTGGGCTGGAACACGGTTGCCGCTATCATAGAGCCGTTTGTGTACGGCATGCTCATCTGCTACGTGCTCCTGCCGGTGGTTCGCGGGGTCACCGCCCGCCTGGCCAGCTACGGCATCTTCAAGAACCACTTCGTGCGGCGGCTGCACATCGCGGTCTTCATCACCGTGCTCATGGTTGCCGTCATCGTCGCGGCCATCGCGGCCCTGCTTCTGCTCG
>JAFUBJ010000541.1 GCA_017460265.1 Atopobiaceae bacterium
ACTAGTAAGCGGCAACGTTGGGGGTAGCCCCTGTTGTTGCGCGCAACAAAAGGGGCTACCCCCAACGTTGACCGCACGTGAGAAAGGAGGCGTTGCCTCATGGCCGGAAAGAACTACTACGACGTGCTTGGCGTGAAGCGCGACGCCACCCAAGACGACATCAAGAAGGCCTTCCGCAAGCTCGCGGCCAAGTACCACCCCGACGCAGGTGGAGACGAGAAGAAGTTTGCCGAGGTCAGCGAAGCGTATACGACGCTTTCGGACGAGAAGAAGCGCAAGGAGTACGACCAGATGCTGCTCTTTGGCGGCATCCCTGGCGCGGACTTCGGCGGCTCTGGCGGACGTGGTCGAGGATACAGCTACACCACCAATGTTGGTGGCGACTGGCAAGACATCTTTGACAGCATCCGCAATGGGGACGGCGCCTTCTCGGGCTTTGACTTCTCCCAGATCTTCAACGGTGCGGGCGCGGGACGTACCTCGAGCACCCGTCCATCAAAGGGCGGCGACCTCACCCTGACGATCAACGTCAGCGCGGAGGAGGCGTTCTCTGGCACGCAACGCAAGGTGACCTTTACGGTGCCTTCCACGGGAGAGAAGCAGACTCTGACAGTCAAGGTGCCTGCTGGTGCGGTCGATGGCGGCAAGCTGCGCTATCGCGGCCGGGGCGAGTTTGGCGTCAATGGTGGCGAAAGGGGAGACCTGGTCATCACCACCAAGGTGGCCGAGCATCCCGTCTTCAAGCGCGACGGCGCAGACGTCCGCATGGAGCTTCCCATCAGCATGTGGGAGGCGGCCCTTGGCGCCGAGGTCGAGGTCCCCACGCCAGACGGCACCACCTGCCGCCTGAAAGTCCCCGCGGGCACACAGGACGGTAAGACCTTCCGCTTCCGCGACCTGGGTGCTCCTAACGTCAAGCGCAGCGGCGTGCGCGGCGCCCTCTTCGTGACGGTCCGCGTCAAGGTGCCCACGCGCCTCTCTGCAAAGGAGCGCGAGCTTCTCGAGACGTTGCGTGACGGCGATACCCGCAGCTACAGAGAGGATGTGGAGAGCCATGCCTCATAGTGGCGACAAGGACAAACCGCTGTACATGATCAGCGTCGCTGCCGAGCTGACGGGCATGCATCCGCAAACCCTGCGCGTCTACGAGCAGAAGGGCCTGGTCACGCCTGGCCGCTCCCGTGGCAACACGCGCCTGTATTCGCAGCGCGACATCGAGCGCCTGAACCTCATCAGCAAACTGACTGACGAGGGCATCAATTTGGCAGGCGTGGTGCGCATCCTTGACATGCGCGAGCGCATGCTCGAGCGCGAGGCAGAGATTGACGAGCTGCGTGCCCGCGTGCGCCAGCTTGAGGAGGACGTGCACGAGTATCGCATGCAGGAGCGCATCCACGCGCTCGCGCGCTATGAGGGCGGCGGTCCCGAGCAGGTCATGCGCGGCCTGCTAGAAAGTGGCTTAGGTAGCGAATAGCGACCGCACACGAACGATGAACAGGCGGTGAACGGGGGACGGGTTAATGCTCACGTCGCGTAAGTGCTTACGCGACGTGAG
>JAFUBJ010000542.1 GCA_017460265.1 Atopobiaceae bacterium
AAGGGGTGGGACCCCTAAGTGCTGTACAGCACTTAGGGGTCCCACCCCTTTGTGCGGCGATCCGATGACGGACGCACATTAATCGGAGATTGCCAGGGCGTGTGCTACTGGGTCAGCTCAAGGTAGAGGTCGCGGTACTTCCATGCAGAGCTCTTCCACGAGACGTCCTTCTCCATGTCGCGGATGACCATGCGGTCCCAGTCCTCGCGATCCTCAAAGTAGAGGGTCTTTGCGCGGTTGATGGCGTCGAGGAGCAGGCCGGCGTCGTAGCGGTCGAAGGTGTAGCCGTTGCCGGTGTTGTCAAACATGTTGTACGGCTCGACGGTGTCCTTGAGGCCGCCCGTCTCGCGCACGATGGGGACGGTGCCGTAACGCATGGCGATGAGCTGCGTGAGGCCGCAGGGCTCAAACTGCGAGGGCACGAGGAACGCGTCGCAGGAGGCGTAGATCTTGTGCGAGAGCGCCTCGTCGTAGGCGATGTAGGAGCACACCTGGCCCTTGTACTCGTTCTCGTAGTAGCGGAACGAGTCCTCGTACATCGCGTCGCCCGTTCCCAGGACGACGAGCTGTGTGTTGCCGTCGATGAGCTGGGGAACGATGGCGTTCACGAGGTCGAGGCCCTTCTGGTTGGTGAGGCGCGACACGAGGCCAATGACGAACTTGCCCTCGTCTTCCTGAAGCCCGAGCTCGCGCTGGAGCGCGACCTTGTTGGCCTTCTTCTGGGCGATGACGTCCTCGGTGCTGTAGGGAGCCTCGAGCAGCTTGTCGGTTGCGGGGTTCCAGATGTTGATGTCGATGCCGTTGACGATGCCGCGCAGCTTGCCGGAGTGGAAGCGCAGGTGGGCGTCGAGGCCGTCACCGTACTCGGGGGTCTGGATCTCGCCGGCGTAGGTCTCGCTGACGGTGGTGATCAGGTCGGAGTAGGCAAGGCCGCCCTTGAGCATGTTGGCCTCGGTCCAATCCTCCTGGAGGGCTCCCATGTTGAAGGCCTCGTCGGGCAGACCCGACCAGTACTTGATGGTGGGGATGTTGTACTTGCCCTGGAAGCGCAGGTTGTGGATGGTGGTGAGCACCTTGGAGTGCGAAAGCGGGGTGTTCGCAAACATCGTGCGCAGGTAGATGGGGACGAGGCCAGCCTGCCAGTCGTGGCAGTGGATGACGTCGGGGACCCATTCCATGTAGTTGAGGGCCGCGAGCGCCGCCTTGCTGAAGAAGCAGAACACGGGGATGTCGTCGACGAGGTTGGTGTAGGGGTTGCCGCGCGTGAAGAACTCCTCGTTGTCGATGAAGTCGTACACGACGCCGTCCCACACGTACTCCATGATGCCCACGTAGTAGCGGCGGCCGTCGGCGCAGAGGTCCATGTCAAACGCGCCGCGGTAGACCATCTTCTCCTTGTACTCCGGCTTGATGACGCCGTAGTTGGGGAGGATGACCTTCACGTCGCAGTTGAGGTCGACAAGGGCCTTGGGCAGGGCATACATGACGTCGCCCAGGCCGCCGGTCTTGACGAAGGGGAAGCACTCGGAGCCGATGAAGGCAACGCTGCGGCGCGGCTGGGGAAGTTCGGGTTCCGGCTCGGGTTCAGGGTCGGGGTCGGGATCCGGCTCGGCAACAGGCTCAGGCTCCGGAGCGGGCTCAGGTTCGGGTGCGGGTGCGGGTGCGGGCTCAGGTTCGGGAGCGGCCTCGACGACCGGCTCGGGCTCGGGTGCGGGCTCAGGTTCGGGTGCGGGTGCGGGCTCAGGTTCGGGAGCGGCCTCGACGACCGGCTCGGGCTTGGGCGCCTCCTCCACGGGCTTCTCCTCAACGACAGGCTCGGCGGCCTTCTTGGTGGTGCGACGCGTACGCTTGGGCTTTGCAGGCGCGGGCTCAGCAGCGGCCTCGGGCTCTGCGGCCTTCTCCTCAACGACCTTCTCGGCGGCCTTGGTGGTCTTGGCCTTGGTCGTCCTAGCTCTCTTGGGCTTTGCGGGAGCCTCGGCTGCCGCGGTCTTCTCGGCCTCGGCCTTGGCCTCGACCGGCTCCACTGCCGGCTCCTCGACCTTTGCCTTGGTGGCCCTGGTGGTCTTCCTTGGTTGCTTAGTTGCCATGAGTAACCTCCTTAAGATGGAGCTTTCATTTTACAGCTCTGCCATACTAGGCCTATAACGAAGGAGCGCCTGCTAGCGTGACACTTCGGTGAACATGTTGGATTAACAGGTCAAACGTGCATGGTGATACTGTGGAGTGCGCTCGCGTGAACAGGTACACGTCCCCTGTTCACGACATCCCCTGTTCACGATCCGTTTGCGCCAAAGCGAATGCACGCTATTTCGGCCCAATTAGTGGGTTTTTGACCAGACCCACCCTCAAAGGGCAATAACGGCCGATTTAACGTGTGGAGGCTCGTCAGCTAAGCGGAAGGGACGCGCCCTTTTTGCTCAAAAGCCAGGTTCCACCTATTCGCCCTCGGTCTCGAACATGCCAGAAAGAATGTCGGCAAACTCCTCAACGAGGTTGTTGGTGCGGTCCTTGGGCCAGTAGGCATAGTATTCGCTCTTGAGCTGCCCATCCTGTCCCACCAGTGGAATCCTGCGAATGGCCGAACCGCTGCGCGGGGACTGTGTGCGCATTTCCACAGGCATGAATCCTCGGTTTCCGGCGACCATCATGCGGCCTTCCTCGCGGGACCGCGCAAAGAGAAAGTCGCACCTAAAGCCCAGTACGTCGCGGTAATACTGTCGCTCCGTCTCTTCCTGCTCCTTGCTGGCAATGAGGATGCACGGCTGGTGCCTGAGCTCCACCACGGTGAGCTCCTCCGCCCACGCAACGCTGCTTGCCTCGGACACCTCAACGTACTGCCAGCCGTCAAACAGATGCCGGTTCACGAAGCTGTCGGAAAGGGCGCGCCGCCGGTCAGAGAAGAGAATGTCCACGTCGTGGTCAAGAATGAGGTGGTACAGCTGGTCGTGGCTGCCTGCCGTAGCGTGCACGGGAATGTGCGGGTGGCGCGAGGCGAAGGCGGTGATGGCGCCCTGAACTTCCCAACCCTCGTAGCGGTTGAGGTATCCCACAGACAGCGTGGTCGCCCAGCCGTTTGCCAGGCCTTCTGCCTCGTAGCGAACGTCTTCGAGCTGCTCGAGCAAGGCCGACGCCTTTCGCGCAAACAGCTCGCCTGCGGGTGTGACGTCAAAGCTGCGGCCATGGCGATGGACAAGCTCAAAGCCTAGCTCGGATTCGAGGGCCTTGACCTGCTGCGATATGGCTGACTGCGAAACCATGCACTCCTCTGCGGCGCGAGTGAATGATCCGCTTTCGATCACGGCGCAGAAATACTGAATCTGTCGCAGCTCCATGATGCCCCCTGTCTCACTTATCAGTGATTCTAATCAAAGACCCAACCTAATGGAATTGTTCATCAGTAAAAGGGCGCTTATGATGGACTCAACGAACCAAGCGAAAGGAGAACCCATGTCCACCCTCGTTGCATACTTTTCCCGCGCCGGTCAGAACTACGGAAACGGCGGCGTGATAGATCTGCCCAAGGGCAACACCGAGATCCTTGCCGAGGCCATCGCCGCCGACCTTGGTGCCGATCTTTTCAAGATTGACACGGTCGAACCGTACCCCGTTGACTACTTTGCCTGCACCGACGTTGCCAAGCGCGAGCTGCGCGACAAGGCTCGCCCTGCCATCAAGGGCCCCCTGCCCAGCCTTGACGGCGTTGACGCCATCGTCTTGGGCTATCCCAACTGGTGGGGAACGGTCCCCATGGCGGTGAAGACCTTCCTCGACAGCTACGACCTTACGGGTGTGACCATCGCCCCGCTCTGCACCAACGAAGGCTCTGGCCTGGGCGGAAGCGTTGGCGACCTCAAGCGCAGCTATCCTTCCGCCAACGTCGTGAGCGGCCTTTCCATTCGCGGAACCGACTCCGCGCGCTCCACGTCGCAGGCGGTCGCGTGGGCACGTAGGTCCATCTAGACGTCTGTGCGCCCTGGGGGTAGCCCCCTAACCGCACCGCGGTGCGGTTA
>JAFUBJ010000543.1 GCA_017460265.1 Atopobiaceae bacterium
AAAAACCGCTGCCATCACCAACAGGCGGTTCCAGAGCATCACATCGGTGGGAATGGCCTCTTCCAGACGCGTGAAGTCCTCAAGCCATCGCTTGAGCGCCTTAAGCTTTGCGCGGATGTCAACCGCCTCCTGCGTGAAGGTGATGGTGGCAACACCCTCGTCAACCCACACGATATAGAGACCTGCGGCAAACCACACGATAAGGCCAACGCACAGCAGGCCGTTAGGCACACGGAGAAACACCCCCACAATGGCAAAGATGATCGAAAGCGCGATGCAGCCCAGACCAAGCACGGCGTTCACGATGTCATCTCCGGTCTCCGCGACAAACCCGCGCTTTTTGTAGGCAGTGCGCACGGCGTCGTCCCAGCGGTCATACCCCTTCTTGTAGAGCGTAGGCCACTTCTCTGCCACCTCTTCGAAGTCGGACATGAGCACAGAAGGCTCGCCCGACGAACGCAACGCCAACTCCTTGTCTTCCTGCTCCGGCGTGCCTGCCACGGTTTCAAAAAGGAACTTCATGGCTGCATTGTCAATCGCTTTGCCGCCTGCGCGCGTGTCTCGTGCGCGCTCCCCTACCGTGGTGCGTCGCGTCATGCGCCACTCGTGTGCACGCTTGGTCTTGCCGTGCTTGCCTTCCTTCTCGACATCCACCGCGTCAAGGATGATCCTTCCCTGGTCGGTCAGACGCATGAGGGTAGCCGAGAAGTCCGCTGCCTTGACTTGCCCGTCGCGGTACAGCATGCCAAGAACGGCAGGGTGGTCGTTGGTGGGAACGTCCCGATAGTAGGTGTCCGTAAACGTCGGCTTAGGGCCGAGGGACGCAATACGCTTCCTATAGAGGAATGAGGCAACCGCGCTGCCCACGCCAGCGAGGCACATGAAGGCTGGGAACCCATAGGCGGTCAGGCGCGCCTTCGTGCGCAGGCTGTTGGCGTCCTTGACCCACTGGGCCTCCTCGGCAAGGACGGTGTCCAGGTGCGCTTCGCCTGACGCCGGCGCATCGCTCAGCCACTCTGCCGGGAAGGTAACGCGCGTCTCAAGGTACTCGGCGGCCCCCACTCCGGGAGAGAGGAGCGTGACCTTGTCGGGCTCCACGTTCAGCTCGCCGTCGATCGGACCATGTCCCCACGCCCGCACGTCCTTGCCAACGACGGCCGTGGCGCCATCGGGAATGGGCAAGTGCACCGTGCAGGTGATGTTGTACCACTCGTTCTCGGACTCCTCGTCCGCAGGCACGTACTGCCAATAGAGCTCGCCGACATCCTGCCAGCGCGTAGCCAGCTCGGAAAGGTCGTACTGCACCTGGAAGGTGACCGTCTCGTCCTCCGCAGGCCAGTAGAGCTTAAGGCGGTAGTAATCCTGCTCCATGCTGAGCTCATACGTACCCGGAGCCTCGTCGTAGCCCTCCACAAAGGCCGTGCTCTTGCCTCCCGCCACCGCAGTCACGGAGAGAACCTCGGGCTCAACCGTCCTGCCCTCGTACGTGCCCCGCGGAACGTCCCAGTAGATGCCCCCAAAGCTGCCATCAAAGGCGTAGGCCCTCTTCTCGTCCACCCAAAGAGAGCCATCAGCGCTCACCGTGGCGTCAATGTCCACCTGCTCGACCGAGAAGGACCGCGCGAACGCTCCCACCGGAAGCAGCGCAAGCGCAAGCAGAGCAAGGCAGAGCGACCGCAGGAACCTCTTCATGGCGAGTCACCTCCCTTTGGATCGAGACTCTACTGCTGATACCCGCCCCAGAAAGCCTCGTCCTGATCGGCAGACAGGCGCGTGCGGCGGATGGCAAGCACAAAGATCGCAAGGGTAAACACCAGTCCCGCAATACTGATCTGAGCATCGTCCACCGACATCGCAAAGTCATAGAGGCCATGGATGAGCGCAGGAACAACCAAGGCAAACACGCGATTGGCCGTCGCGGAGGAGTCTTGCCCCAGCGCCTTGTAGCGATGGGCCATGCCATAGTAGTAGCCCATGAACACGCCGCACACGCAGTGCAGCGGCACCGAGAGGATGGCGCGCGCAAAGGCAACGCCCACGTCAAAGAGGCCCACCACGTACAGCACGTTTTCGAGCGTGGCAAAGCCCAGGCTCGCCATGACGCCATAGACGATGCCGTCAAAGGTGTAGTTAAACTCGGGCCGTTTGCGCACGCTGCGCATGGCAAGATACTTCACGCCCTCTTCCGAGAAGGGGACGACCAGCATAAACATCCCAAAGGCGTACATGAGCTCGTCCCGGGCGATGTTGGCAATAACCGTCTCTCCCACCGTTTCAAGGATCGCGGCAGGAATGCACGAGAGGGCGCCAAGCAGGAAAACCTTCAGCAGCAGCCCTGGCGGCTCCTCCTCGACTTTGTCGAGCTTGAGCACGCGATAGATAAGAACGCCCGAAGGCAGAATTGCCAACCAAATGAGAATGTCGAGCATGGGGAGCCCCCTCATCTTCAGACTATGATCTGGTACCAGCGTAGCAGATGTGAGCATTGTTTCATTCTCGCAACCCTTCCTGCGGTTTTCTAACGTATGTGCCATAGTGACATGCACATCGACGCCATAAAGCGCCACGCATTTCGAGCGCGAGAGGAACACTCATGAGCCGCAAGATCGCCATCTTTGACACCACGCTTCGCGACGGGGAGCAGTCTCCAGGCTCCTCCATGAACACCGAAGAGAAGCTCATTGTTGCACGTCAGCTTGTCCGCCTTGGCGTGGACGTCATCGAGGCAGGCTTCCCGGCATCAAGCCCCGGTGACTTCCGCTCCGTCCAGGAGATTGGCCAGCTGGCAGGCGAGGACTGCACCGTTGCCGCATTTACGCGTGCGGTGACCGAGGATATCGACCGTGCAGCCGAGGCGCTGGTGACGGCAAAGAAGCCCCGCATTGTCACCGGGCTCGGCGTGTCAGAAGTCCATCTTAAGGACAAGCTGCGCATGACCGAAGACGAGGGCCTCGAGCGCATCGCCTCCTGCGTGAAGCATGCTCGCTCGCTCGTTGACGACGTTGAGTTCTATGCGGAGGATGCAGGCCGAGCTGACCTTGACTACCTTGTCTGCGCAGTTCAGACGGCCGTCGACGCAGGGGCAACCGTCATCAATTTGGCCGACACGACGGGCTTCTGCCTGCCCGACGAGTGGGGCGAGAAAGTCCGCACCGTTGCCAAGCGCGTCACTGGCATAGAAAACGTGACGCTTTCCGTGCACGTCCACGACGACCTGGGTCTTGCCACGGCGTTGAGCCTTGCGGGCATTCGTGCCGGCGCCACGCCGGTTGAATGCACCATCAACGGCCTGGGCGAGCGTGCGGGCAACGCCTCCCTCGAAGAGGTCGTCATGGCCATCCGCATGCACGAGAGCCTGCTTGACGCACACACCGACATCAAGACCACCGAGCTCATGCGCGCAAGCCGCCTGGTCAGCCGCATCACCGGCATGACCGTGCAGGCAAACAAGGCCATCGTGGGCGCCAACGCGTTTGCCCATTCCTCGGGCATCCACCAGGACGGCGTCCTCAAGTCACGCGCGACCTACGAGATCATCGACCCGGCAGAGGTCGGCGCCGTCGGATCCGAGATCATCCTCTCCGCCCGTTCCGGTCGCGCGGCACTGCGTCACCGCCTCACCGACCTGGGCTACTCCTTTGACGACAAGGACTTCGAGGACATCTACGAGCTCTTCCTCGAGATGGCCGACCAGAAGAAGGAAGTCTACGACGAAGACCTGGAGTCCATCATCCAGGAGCGCGAGCGCGACGTGACCGCCGTCTATACCCTCAACGCCCTGCAAATTCAGTGCGGTGACCCGCTCGTTCCCACGGCCGTGGCCACCATCACCGACGAGCTGGGCGTCAAGCACGTGGTGAGCGCGACGGGCACGGGCCCGATGGATGCTTCCTACAAGGCAATCGACCGTGTGGTTGCCGTCCATGGCGATCTCACCGAATTTGCCGTCAAGGCCATCACGCGCGGCATCGACGCCATCGGCGAGGTCACGGTGCGTGTGACCGCCGACGACGGCATGGTCTATGTGGGCCGCGGTTCTGACAACGACATCATCGTCTCGGCGGCAAAGGCCTACGTCAACGCCATCAACCGCATGATTCAGACGTCACGGTCGCGCAGCGGACGCTAAGCAACGAACGCCAAGGGGGGCCACAGCTGGGGCAACCGGGACAGAAGCCGTCCCG
>JAFUBJ010000544.1 GCA_017460265.1 Atopobiaceae bacterium
ATCATCCCCATCCCTGGCACCCGCAAGCTGCACCGCCTGAAGGAGAACTTTGGCGCGGCAAACGTGACCATCACGCCTGAGGAGATCGCGGCTATCGACGCCAAGCTAGACACCATGAGCTTCGACGTGTTTGGTGGCCACGCCGCGAAGTAGCGAGCCAACAGATCGCGGGGATGGACGACCAGGACGGAGGCTTTTGTCCCATAGATGGACATCAGCCTCCGCCCTGGTCGTCCCACGTAGCGAGATTACGCGGAAACGGTGAGATCGGATTGTGACGCAGGGACGCATCCCAGCAAGACTACTCAAAGAGCTCGTCAATCCTCACAAGCCGTACGTTCCCCGCGCGCTTTGCCTCCCGACGGGCAGAGTCGGCGAATCCAGACTTCGAAAAAACAAAGAGGTGGACTGAGCTCGGCTGATCCATGACCGAGAGCGCCCTTCTCTCAAGTGTCTCGATCACCCACGCATCAACAGCGTCGTTTGTCCATTTGCACTCGCCACAGACGAGCTCTCCGTCACTGCCGGCAGCAACAACATCGACGTCAGCTTGCTCACGTGTGATGACGTCGGTGCCCCACCATGAGCCAACGCGCGAGGGCAGAACGTCAATGCTTCCCTCCGCCATGCGCCGTATCACCCACTGTCGGCAGACGTCCTCAAACGCATGCCCCACAAAGGCAGCAAAATGGTTGTGGCATATGCGCTTTGCCACCGCATCTGTCTGTCCGAAGTCAATAGCCTGCTCGTAGCGCGGGACAAACGAATGCCAGAACCGGAAGAGGTTGTCGGCAATCCGATAGGTGACCTGCTTCTTGTTTGCCCTGCCAACAGGGGTATCGCGCCGCACGATTCCGAGCTCGGAAAGCCGCTTGAGATACTCGTTCACGTTCGGCCCCTGGATGCCGGTTGCATCAGCAATCTCGTTTGGTCGAGACCGCCCTGATGACACCGCGTCAATGACCGCGGCGTAAGGTGCTGGAGAGCTTACCTCCTGCAGCAAGAAGCTCTTGGGCTCGACGTACAGAAACCTTCCTTGCCCAAGCATCCGGTTGGCAATATTCCACTCCGTCGAGTGAGCAGCCTCGAGCTGCTCAAGATAGAGCGGCACTCCCCCCACCAGCGAGTAGAGCTCTACCGCGCGGATAGGGTCTTTTGTAGCGAGTAGCTTGCTGGAATCAAGATAATCAAAGGTCTCGAGCTTGAGCTGCGCAGTACGCCTTCCGTAGAGAGGGCTCTTCTCACCCAGGACTTGGTGTTCCATAAACGTCATCGACGAGCCACAGAGGATGAGCATGAGCTTGCTCGTATCCTTATGGGCATCGGCGAGACGCTGCAGGAGTGACGAAACGCCCAGGTATGACTTGGCAAGATACGGATACTCGTCAATCACCAGAATGGTACGTTCTTCGCGGGCCTCTTCGAACGCCCTCGCAAACGCAGCTTCGAAGCTGGGAAAGATGGGCACGTCGGTTGCGTAGCCAACATCGGCTCCCAAGGGGTCATACCAGGCGAGAATCGCCGAGCTCAGACGTTCAAGGTTCTCTCGCGCGGTGGTCTCCCCCGCCGTGAAGAAGTGGACCCGAGGTTTTCCTGAAACGAACTCATTCAGAAGGCGCGTCTTTCCGACACGGCGTCTCCCCCACACCGGTATGAGCTGAAATGTCCCAGCTTGGTAGAGCTCTTCGAGAATCTGAAGCTCCGTATCTCTCGCAACGAACATAGCAGCTCCATTCATATGCTTAACTATAGTATTTCTCAATATAGTATAGCACACTATAGTATTTATCGTTCTTGAAGATAAAGAGGTAGCCACCCAGCGCGCCGTGCGTACGCAGGTATGGCCGTCAGCGCCCCACCGCATCCCATCATGAGCTGGCAGGAAGCAGCACGTCAACGGAGCGCGTTATGCCGCGTGACGCGACCACCACCGAGCCACCCAGCCGCTCAACCAACGCACGAGCCTGGTCAAGCCGCACATCGCCTTCAGTCTTCTCCGCCGAGAAGCACTCCACATGGAGGGCGGCCATCGCACCAACGCGCCTCAGCGTAAGCGACACGGTACGCAGCTCCGCATCCGCCTGGGCGCGCGCCTCGTCCAACGCAACGTCCAGCACATCCCCAAAGAGCGCATAGAGGTCCACGGCACTCATCCACATAAGCGCCGAGCCGTCCGCAATGCACGAGAGCGTGATGCCCTCCCGCTGGCAGAGCAAGCTCTTCTCGGTCAGGATGGTATCCAGCGCGTCATGGCCCGTGCGCACCTGCGCCCCGTACACGTCAATGTCGCGCGCTACCTCGGCAAGGGTCTCGCGGTCGACCTCCGCAGCGTCGAGCTCGCGCAGCACCTGGTGACGGATATCGTGCACGCGCCGGTTGACCGCGGCAATGGTCTCACGCGAGAGCTCGTACTGACGCTCGCGCTCGGCCGAGAGCTGTGCCGCCATGGCAATCTCTGACTTGAGACGCGCATTGACCAGCATCTCGTACTCGGCGTACAGAATGAACACGCTCACCGCCGCATGCACCAGACGCAGCGTGACCAGAAAGCCAAACGACGCAGACGAGTCGAGCCCGCGAATCACCACGTCATAGCCAATCACCACAAGGATGACGAGACCAATCATCCCCAGCATACTGCGCGACTCCTCGCCCATGCGCCCGATGCGGTCCACGCGGCAAATGAACGGCCGGTAGCAGAGGCCCACAACCAGCACGACCCCAAGCGACGAAACCACGAACCGCGCCGCGTCGCTCATGGGAGCGCCCACCGCGTGCTCCACGACCACGCGCGTCAACTCGCCCAACCCGGTTCCGAGGTTCTGCATGGTATAGCCCGCCGTCGTGGCAAGCGCGGCATTCCACACGCTCGTATCCAGGCAGTGAAGGATCGCAGGGACAAACGACACCATCAGAAGCGAGTAGCTCATAAAGTTGATGACATAACGCAACGTCTGGAGCTCAGAGGAGCCCAGGTAGACCATCACGTTGACGGCCAAGTCGATGAGGAGCATGCACATGATGGCCGCAGCAGCGCGGCGCGTGAGGTCCTCTCGTGGCGGCTGCTTGCGAACAAGCAGGCACATGGGCACCGCAAACTGCAGGAACTCGACGAGCACCACCGCGATGGCGATACCGATGGAGAGCACCGGGTGCTCGAGCGACTGGAGGGCGCCCACGGCTACACAGCCCCGCCCACGTACGCCGTAATGGCCTCCAGGCAGCGGCGCTTGTTGGCACGGCTGATCCACACCACGTCGCCGGTGGAGAGCGTCACCTCGGCATCACGAACGCCACGCACATGCGCCATGTTCACGATGCAGCCGGACGAGATCTTGAGGAACGGGCCCCCTCCCAGCTCTGCCTCTACGGCCCGCAGGCTTCCACGCACGCCAAAGGTCTCGCCGTCAGCAAGGTGATACCTCATCGTGTGCTCATGCACGTCAACAAATACCAGGTCACGGTCGCGAAAGATGCGCACGCCCTCGCGCGGGCGCACCGTGATGGTGCGCCCCTCGTCGCGTTTCATGGCACGCATGGCGCGCTCCATGCGCAGGTAGAAGTCACCATACGTGAAGGGCTTCACGATGAAGTCGAGCGCATCCACCGCATACCCGTGGACTGCGTAGGCGGCCAGGTTGGTCACAAAGATGAGGGGCGTGGTGTGATTGTGCTCGCGCAGCTCCTCTGCCGCCTCCATGCCGTTCATGCCCGGCATGTCAATGTCCATGAAGATGAGGTCGAAGGGGCCCGCCTGCTCGTCTACCGCCAGCGGAGACGCGGCCCACGTCACGTCAAAGCGCTCGCCTCTCTCGTCACCATAACGAGCAAGTGCCGTCCGCAACGCATCGGCTGCCTGTTCTTCGTCCTCAACGATGAGTATCCGATACATATTGATTCCCTCCTCTCTCGACCATACCAAAGATGTAGGGCGACGGACGGCCAGAGCCATGCCCGATTCCGCTCGTTGCCGCACCGATTCTGACAGGATCGGCACGACGATGCTGTCCGACCTACTTTGTAGCCAGTGGAAAACCCTCGGAAGGGAGAGGCATATGGCCAAGATGAAGGGCGGCCAGCCCAAGCGCAAGATGAGCAACACCGCATACCGCGTGCTGCACGGCATCGGCATTACCCTGCTCGTGCTGGTCATGGCGCTGGCAAACGTTGCGGGGTCAGTCGCAAGCGGCCTGCTCAACAGCTACGTGGGCACCGGCAAGAGCTCCATCGTCACACCTGCTGACAAGGCGGATTGGGACGGGACGTTCTACGACGTGAAGTACGCCAACGCCGAGGAGGCCAAGGAGGCCGCCTACGCCGTGGCGCGCCAGATTCAGGACGAGGGCACGGTGCTGCTCTCCAACAACGGCGCGCTTCCGCTGGCCGCTGGCTCGACGGTACGTCCCTTTGGCTACGCCTACGAGAACCCCATCTACGGCCAGCTCACCACCGGTGGCTCTGCCAAGATGGCCAAGAACCCGGTGACCCCCGAGCAAGGTCTTGCGGGCTTTGTCATCGACACGGCGGCCGTTGACGCCATGCACGCCGCGGGCGAGCCTGTGGTGACCATCGAGGCCGCCGACACGCACGCCGCGGGCGAGGCTGGCTCCATGCTGGGTGGCGACTGCAAGCTCTATGAGTACGACGCCTCCATCTATGACGGCCTGGCCGCTGCCGAGCCCGGAACCACCGGCATCGTCTTCATCACTCGCACCGGCCAGGAGGGCCAGGACCAGAAGTTTGACGCCTACGAGGACGGCACCCCGCACTACCTGGCGCTTTCTGCCAACGAGAAGGGTGCCATCGCAGCCTCCAAGGCCACCTGCGACAAGACCGTGGTTGTGCTCGTGGGCTCTGCCGTCATGGAGTTTGGTGAGCTCGTCGAGGGCGACCTCGCCGTTGACGCCATCCTCTACTACGGCCACTGCGGCGACCGCGGCTTTGCCGCCTTTGGCGACATCCTGACGGGCGCCGTCAACCCCTCCGGCCACACCGTGGACATCTGGCCCGCCGACCTCACTGCCGGCCCCACCTACACGGCCCTTGGTGAGCACACCTACGACAACCTGCCCACTGCTTCTGGGAGCTACACCGACGGTGGCGAGTTCAATCGCACCTTCAACGAGTACCGCGAGGGCGTGTACATGGGATACCGTTGGTACGAAACTGCTGACGAGGTCGACCCCAGCTTTGACTACGACGCTGCCGTCGTGTTCCCCTTTGGGCACGGGCTCTCCTACACCACCTTTGAGAAGACGCTGGACAACGTGGTGCTGAGCAACTGCACCGTGACCGCCACCGTGACCGTGACCAACACGGGCACCGTTGCCGGCAAGGACGTGGTGCAGCTTTACGCGTCCAGCCCCTACACCGAGCTTGACCGCGAGCTGAGCATCGAGAAGCCGTCGTGCTACTTGGTGGCCTTTGATAAGACCGGGCTGCTTGAGCCGGGCGCGAGCGAGACTGTAACCCTCACCTTCTCCACCGACGACCTCTGCTCCTATAGCTACGCCCACGCCAACGCCAACGGCACCACGGGCTGCTACGTGCTGGAGGCAGGCGACTACGCCATCAGCCTGCGCGAGAACAGCCACGACGTGATCGCGAGCAAGAGCGTGACCGTGACTGAGACCACCCTCTACGACGGCTCCGACAACGCCCACGTGCGTGACGCCGAAAAGCAGATGCAGTCCGCGCTCGACACCGAGGGCAACGCCGTCATCGACGCCTCCGCAACCTACCAGGCTGCCACCAACCGCTTCCAGAACATGAGCGACTACATGGCCAACGACTCCGAGCTGCTCACCCGCGCCGACTGGGCCGGCACCCAGCCCGACGTGCCCGAGACCCGCTCCATCCCCGAGGCCTACACCGAGCGCCACGACCTCTATATCACCTTTGACCCCGCGACCGACCCCGAGTACGGCGACGTAGAGGGCAGCAAGATCTATGCGGCCGAGGCTCCCACGAGCAACGCGAAGAACGGCCTTGTGGCCTCTGACCTGCGCGGCATTGACTACGATGACCCCAAGTGGGACGAGCTGCTGGACCAGATTGACTGGAACGCCGACGCCGAGTCCATCAAGCTCAACTTCTCGGGCGACGCCTACCTAACGCAGGCCATCGATTCCATCGGCCTTCCCAGCACCCTGGACGAGGACGGCGCCAACGGTCTCAAGGTGCCTGGCGGCGCAGACCAGGGCTACGACCTCACCAAGTCCTCCTCCACCGGCTTCGCCCCGCTCATGGCCTCCACCTGGAACACCGAGCTCGTCTACGAGATGGCCGCAGCCTTTGGCCAGGAGGCGCTGCAGCACGCCATCAGCGGCTGGTACGCCCCCGCCATCAACCTGCACCGCTCTGCCTTCTCGGGCCGTGTCTTTGAGTACTACAGCGAGGACCCGCTCATCAGCGGCAAGATGGCCGCAGCGGCCGTGTCCGGCGCTGGCGACCAGGGCATGTACTGCTACCTTAAGCACTTCGCGCTGAACGAGACGGATACCGGACGCTCGGCCCTGATCTGCACCTGGGCTGACGAGCAGACCATGCGTGAGCTCTACCTGCGCGCCTTCGAGATCGCCTTCCGCGAGGCTCGCATGACCGAGCCTTACGTGGACGAGACGGGCACCATGCAGAGCCGCGTGATGCGCGCCGCCACCGCCAACAGGGCGTCGCAGACCTGCCTTGGCACGCAGCTGGGCCACACCAACTCCGCGCTGCTCACCGACCTGCTGCGCGGCGAGTGGGGCTTTGAGGGCATGGTCATCTCTGACTACTGGGTGTGGAACGGCGACAACCACCGCGACCTTGCCCTGCGTGCCGGCTGCGACACCTACCTCTGCATGCCGATGAGCCTCATGTGGTCCATCAGCGACTACGACTCTGCCACCAGCCGCGCCGCCATGCGCACCGCCATCCACAACACCGCCTACGCCGTGGTCAACTCCAACGCGATGCAGGGCGTGGTGCCCGGCGCCACCGTGCATGTGGGTCCCGCTAACTGGCAGTACGCCATCTGGGCCATCACGGCCGTGTGCCTGGCGCTCATTGCCAACGCCGTGCGCCTCATCGTGAAGCGCGGCAAGGACGAGCTCGCGCATCCTGACCTCTACAAGCGCAGCAAGCGCGCCGAGGCCAAGCTTCAGAAGAAGCTTGCACAGTAGAATCGAATAGCGACCCTAAGACCTTTGGGGGTAGCCCCCTGTGCGCTTTGGGGGTAGCCCCCTAAGCGCACAGGACGGCTAGACCGCCAGGCTAGGCCTCGGCGGTCGCAAGCTCAAAGAGCGTCTTGACGCGCTCGGGCGCATCGTCGCGCATGCAAAGCATGAACGTGGCATGTGCCTCGGGATCGGTGATGGGGATTGCCCGACGAGACTCGTGGCGACTGGTGTTCTCGGGCGCGTTGGTGGTGAAGGTGAGCAGGTTGGACGTACGAACCTGCTGCAGGAAGATGGTGCGGTCGGGCTGGGTCACAAACTGCGCGAAGGGCAGCATGCGCTCGTGCACCTCATGCCAGAACCCGATGCCACCGTACACAAGGAACGTGAGCCCATCTAACTCGGCAAAGGTAAGCTCGTCACGTTCATAGAGCACATGGCCCTTGGGCACGTTGGCATACAGGTCTTCGTGCATGAACACAGACGAGCGAATGACAGGCAGACGCGGTGCTTCTGCCGTAACGGCAAAGTCGCAGGCGCCATTGATCAAACGCGCCACCGCCTCCTTGGGCGACACGATGTCTGGCTCAAGAATCTCGGTGGGATTCTGCTCCAAAATCAACGAGCTCAGACGCCATGTGGGTGCCGGCGCCACGCTCGCCACGCGCACGGTGCGCTCGCGCTTTGCCAAGGCGTCAAAGTCGTCGCGCAGGCGCCTCTCCTCGGCAAGAATGGCCTGAGCGTGTTCAAGCGCCAGACGCCCAGCCGCGTTGATGCTCATGGAATTCTTCGTGCGGTCAAAGAGCTTCTTGCCCAGATCATCCTCAAGACGTTTGAGAGAACGCGAGAGGGCGGACTGCGAGAGGTGAAGATCGTCGGCTGCCGCCTGGAGCGTCCCATACCGTGCAATGACATCAAGCTGCCGTAGCTGTTCAAGCTCCATTACATGTCCTCCAGATTGCACAGGGCGCAAACTGACTTTCCCTCTTGCAGTGTACATCAAAGGAACGCGCCCACTTTGTGAAGTCAAGGAAGCGGGCCGCCCCCTAGACCACCAACCTCGACGCGCGGCAAGCCTACAATAGCAGTAGCGATTTGTAGGCACGCCGTGACGAAAATGGCCTGGTCCCCATGCGCCACGCCCCGGGAGAGAAGCTTCACTTGATCTACGACAAGCTGCAGGTTTACTTGCTGACCGAACTCATGACGCAGAGTTCGGATTCGGCATATGCCGAGATTGCCCGCTATCTGCTGGGCCATGCCTCCACGTCAGAGGCCCTCTCGATCAAGGAGATTGCCCGCGCGTGCCATGTGGGCACAGGAACCGTATCCCGCTTTTCCAAAGACGTAGGCTTCGCCAGCTTTGCCGATCTTCGGAAGGCATGCGAGAACAGCCACATCTCTTTTGATGCCGTAGCTGGCAGCACCGCATCTGAGCGCTCAGAGAGTCTTGCGCGGCACGTTGCGCTTTCGGTTGCACAGGCGGCGGCAAGTTTGGACAAGGCAGCGCTCAAACATCTTGTCGATGACCTGCGCTCCTTTGACAAGGTGAGTGCCTACGGGCCGCTCAAGGCGCAGGCCGCCGCCGTCGATCTGCAGGTTGACCTTCTCAGGCAGGGGAAGCTGATATACACCTGCGCCACACCCGCCGAGCAGGCCCAGCGCATAGCATCCGCAAAGGCCGACGAACTCATCTTGATCTTCTCGTACACCGGGACGTACTTTGAGAACAGCGAGCTCGCCGATTCGCTCAGGCGCCCCGACCGGCCGCGCATCTGGATGATTTGTGGCGACCACGAGAAGGTCCCGGCATTCGTGCACGGGTGCTTGTCCTTCTCGTCAGATCACAGCCAGCTTAGCCATCCCTACCAGCTTGAGTGTGTCGCCGGAATCATCGCGCAGGAATACGCGGCAGCCGTGGCGCACTGACCTGTGCCACGGCTGCAATCTTGAGCTGCTATTCCAGTCTATCCTAGCGACCGCCAGCCTTTGCATAGAGCAGGCGGCCCTTGATGTAGCTGGGATCGATGCCCAAGGCCTCCATGATCTTGAAGGCAAAGGGATAGGGTGTCGCAGGGCCTTGTGACGTGACCACGTTCTGGTCCCAAACGGCAACCTCGTCCGCCACGAACGAAGCGCTCTTGAGCCTTTCGCCGTAGCCTGTGTAGCCCGTCGCGCACTTGCCAGCAAGCACGCCCGCGGCCTCGAGCACCGTGGTTCCCGAGCACATGGCGCACACGAGCTTTCCCTGCTCGTCAAACCACCTCAAGGTATCCATCACCTTGTCGTTTGCGATGAGCGGGGCGGCAGCGGTACGCCCACCCGGGACCACGATCACGTCGTAGTCGCGAACCTCCGGCCCAAACACCTTGTCGGATCTCACATTCATGCCCTGCATGGAGTGCACGAAGGGATCTTCCTGGAAGCGGAAGGTGTGCGCCTCGACCTCGGCGCGACGCAGCAGGTCGACGATCTGCATGGTCTCGCTCTCCTCGTAGCCCTCAACCATGAGTACGGCAGCCTTGGGAGCGTCAACGCAATGCGGCTTCTGCTCGAAGGCACGCTCCCCCTCCGCGGCCCACAAGCCCTGCGGAAGCTCCCATGAGGGGGTCCCGCCCTCCACGTCAAAGGCGTTGTAGTACACCATGCGCTGCTTGACGGCCTCGCTGTCAACTCCCAGAGCGTCCACCAGGGCATAGGCAAAGGCGTAGGCCGTTGCCGGCCCCTGGCTCGTAATCAGGTTGCCATCGCGGACAACCACCTCGTCAACCCACGTCGCGGACTCGTCCTCAATCTTGGGAGCGGTCTCGGGATAGCAAGTGAAACGCCTGCCTGCCAAAATGCCCGCACGGTCAAGCGCAATCGGCGCTGCGCAGATGGCGCAGACCCACTTGCCCGCATCGTTCATGGCACGCAACGCTTCCTGGAAACGGTCGTCCGCACGCATGGCGTCTGCCCCACCATAGCCGCCAGGGAGCACGACCATATCGTAGCCATCAAGCGTACCGTCAAAGACCACGTCGGTGCGCACGACAATCTCATGGCCGCCCGCGACCTCCGCAGACGTAAGGCCCACCATGTCACACTCGATCTCAGCCCTCCTGAAGACATCGACCAGAGCAAGACCTTCGCCCTCTTCGAACCCCGGAGCAATGATTACCGCCACCTTTGCCATGTGAAACTCCTTCCCGCGTTGACCTGACACCCACCTTAGTGCCTGGCCGCATCGCGTGGAGAGGATTTCCAATTTCTGGAAAACTCTTGCCACCATCAGGCAAGGAAACGTTCGCCCTGCGTGGCAGGCATTCGGGTTTTGGTATAGTGCTCACGTGCCCAGACTTCCCCATTCTAAGGAGCAGCCATGCCCGCAAACATCCCCCAGCGCTTTCTTGATGCACAGGCCGAGTTCGTCCACCGCGTCAACGACGACTGGGCGCTCGTGACCGCGGGAACCGAGGGCAACGGTTG
Source organism: Atopobiaceae bacterium (assembly GCA_017460265.1). Taxonomy (GTDB): domain Bacteria; phylum Actinomycetota; class Coriobacteriia; order Coriobacteriales; family Atopobiaceae; genus UBA1367. The sequence goes on from JAFUBJ010000544.1 coordinate 10,626, forward strand.
GAACACCATGACCATCGGCTGGGGAACGGCGGGCGTGCTCTGGAGCAGGCCAACCGTGACGGTCTTCGTCCACCCCTGGAGACACACGCACCAGTTTCTGCTTGAGAACGACTACTTCACCGTCCAGCTCTTTGACAACGAGCACAAGCATGACCTTGGGATCCTTGGCAGCAAGAGCGGGCGCGACGGCGACAAGGTGGCGCTCACCTCGCTCACGCCCAAGGCCCTCGAGCAAGGCATGACCTTCGAAGAGGCCACGACCACGCTCGTGTGCAAGAAGATCTATACGCATGCCATCGAGCTCGAGAAGATGCCCTCCGACATCCGCGCGGGCCTCGGCGCCTTCTATAGGGACGATGCCCACACCGTTTTTGTGGGAGAGCTCATCGACGTCCTGTAGCCAAGACCGGGCCACAGCCGGTCCGACTCCCTACTCCTCCCAGAGGCATCCGCCCTGGGTCTCGATGACGTGCTTCATCCAGTCGTAGCTCTTCTTCTTGGTGCGGCGTAGCGTGCCGTTGCCCTTGTCGTCCATGTCGACGTAGATAAAGCCGTAGCGCTTGGCCATCTCGCCCGTGGAGAGCGAAACCAGATCGAGCGGCCCCCACATGGTGTAGCCAAAGCAGTTGATGCCGTCTTCCAGGATGGCCTGCATCATGCACTTGAAGTGTTCGCGCAGGTAATCGATGCGGTAGTCGTCCTCGACATAGCCGTTCTCGTCGGCCTCGTCGATGGCGCCCATGCCGTTCTCAACCACAAAGACGGGCTTCTCGTAGCGGTCAGCCAGCTCGTTGAGCACATAGCGAAGGCCCAGCGGGTCGATCGGCCAGCCCCACGGCGTGTTGGGCAGGTAGGGGTTGCCGTCACCACCCATAACCTCCTTGGCACGCGGATGACCTGCGCAGATGGTGTTGGAGCGATAGTAGCTGATGCTCACGAAGTCAAGCGGGCCAGCCGCGAGCGTCTCTTCGTCGCCCTCCTGCATGTGCAGCTCCACGCCCTTGTCGGCCCACATCTCGCGTGCGAAGGCCGGGTAGTGCCCACGCACCATGGTGTCGATATAGTAGAAGCTCTGGCGACGCTTCTGCATCTGCGCGAAGACGTCCTCGGGCTTGCAGGTGGCAGGATAGAAGGCGCTAAAGGCATACATGGTGCCAAACATCGAGCCAGGCATCATCTTGTGCCCCATCTCAACCGCCCTGGCGCTTCCCAAGAACATGTTGTGCACGGCGTTGTAGTGCGTGTTGTTGTCAGACTGGTGCGTCCCGCACGAGGCATAGCCGCGCACGGCGTTGATCTCGTTGAAGGTGAGCCAGTACTTGACCTTGCCGCCAAAGCGCTCAAAGAGCGCCTTGCAATAGCGCACGTAAAGGTCGATGGTCTCGCGGCTCGACCAGCCGTCAAGCTTCTCGGCAAGCTCGAAGGGCAGCTCGTCGTGGTGGATGGTCACGAGCGGCTGCATCCCCAGTTCGAGGCACTTGTCAATAATGCCCTCGTAGAAGGCCATGCCCGCCTCGTTGGGCTGCTCCTCAAACCCCGTTGGGAAGATGCGGCTCCAGCAGATGGAGAAGCGGTACACGTTCATGCCCATGCCAGCAAGCAGCTCAAGGTCCTCTTCCCAGTGGTGATAGTGGTCCACCGCCTTGTGGCTGGGGTAGTACTGTCCCTCCAGAAGTACGGGCACTGCCCCCTCAGGCAATGGGTCGGCAAAGAAGAAGCTGCTGCGGGCACGGCCCGTGGTGCCGTCGGCAAGGCGATACGTAATGCCACGCGGGTTTTCCTGACTGCCATCCGTTTCGAAGTCGTGCGTGGTAAGGCCTCGGCCCCCTTCGTCAAAGCCACCCTCAAACTGGAAGTCTGCCGTCGCTCCACCCCACAGGAAGTCCTTCGAAAGCTGCATGGCACGCCCCTTTCAATCTATGCGTCAGTCTTTGAACTGATGTTGAACATCTCCCATTATCGTCTTTTCACCCATCCCAACACAACGATGCCCAACGCTTGTACTAGGATGTCATAAGGTTGACAATGAGCTGGTTTCGAGCATCGGAGGCTTGCATGATTGATAAGGTCACGGCCGTCATCGCAGACGTCGACGGCACCATTAACGTCAAAGGATCCAAGCCCATGCCCCGCACCCTCGCGGCACTTGAGCGCCTGCATGAACGTGGCATCCTCTTTGGCACCGCATCGGGCCGCCCACTCGATCACCGCTCGCTCGACAAGGCCAAGGAGTGGGGCCTTTCCTTTGAGTTTGACCTTGCCATCGGCATGAACGGGGGCGATGTCTGGGACAAGGATCACGACGGCATCGAGCATATCATGCGCCTGAGCAAGGACTACATCCAGGAGATCTGCGAGTTCATGTGGCCTCTTGACTGCAACGTCATCGTGTACGAGAACGCCTACGACCACGTGCTGGTCAAGCGTCGTGACGAGCGCCTTGAGCAGAGCATCTATCGCAACGGCTCCGTGGTGGAGCTTTCGACGCCCGCCATCATGGCCGAGCACGACACCGGCAAGATCGAGATCCAATATGACCCCGAGGTTCCGGGGCTCATGGAGGAGATTGAGGCTGTGGTCAACGCGCACAAGTCTCCTAACTGGGCAGATGTGCGCACCTTTGCGGGCACCGTCGAGTTCATGACGCCGGGCCTTGACAAGGGCGTGGGGCTGCGCCGCTATGCCGAGCGCAACAACATCCCCATTGGCGAGATCATGGCCTTTGGCGACATGGACAACGACGTTGCCATGATCGCGGCAGCCGGCTGGGGCGTTGCCATGGCAAACGGCTGCGACGATGCCAAGGCCGTAGCCAAGGCCGTCACGGAGTATGGCGTGCTCGAGGATGGTATGGGCCGCTACCTCGAGAAGTACGTCCTCGTCTAGCGGGCTCCTCACCGCCTTCCATAGACATTTTTAGCAAGACGTCAACTTGTGGACTCATCCGCCGAGTCGACACATGACGTTGGCTGATTTTGTGTGCATACTTGATGGTAGGAAACCCATCGAGAGGAGCCCCATGACACACATCGATGTCTTTGCCCACGTTCTTCCCCCACGCTTCTATGAGGCCATGAAGAACGTCGAGCCCTCCATTCCCGAGCGCTACGCCTTCTTCAACAATCCCGTGCTGACCAACATGGAGCTCAGACGTTCGCATTGGGATGGTGTGACCAAGCAGGTCATCAGCCACGTGAACGCTCTGCCTGAGGACTACGTGGGCCCCGACGAGGCGGCGCGGCTCTGCCGCCAGGGCAACGACGAGCTGATTGAGATGCTCCATGCCAACCGTGACATGTTTGAGGCCGCCGTCCTCATGGTCCCCATGAACAATATCGAAGAGGCGGTGCGCATCGTTCGCGAGCAGGTCGCAAGCGATCCCGATGTCGTCGGTGTGCAGGTATTCACGCGCGCGCTTGGAAAAAGCATCGCCGACGAGGACTTCAGACCGCTGTTTGCCGCCCTCAACGAGGTTGGCGCCCCAGCATGGCTGCATCCTGTCTTTGACCTGCGCAAGCCTGACAACAATCTGGTCTTTAGCTGGGAATACGAGCTGAGCCAGGCCATGCTGCAGATGGTCCAGGCCGGGCTTTTCCAAGAGCTTCCCGACCTCAAGGTCATCGTGCACCATGCGGGAGGCATGGCCCCCTTCTTTGCCGGCCGCATCGACCGCATCATGACAAGCGACCAAGCAGCCGACATGCGCAAGTTCTACGTCGACACGGCCATTCTGGGCAACCCCCGCGCCCTCGACCTTGCCGTTGACTTCTATGGCATCGACCACGTGCTCCTGGGCACCGATGCCCCCCTTGGCATCCTTCCTGCCGGCGCCACCAAAGAGATCTGTGCCGCCATCAATGACATGCGCGTAAGCGAGGCCGATTGTTCGGCCATCTATTCTGGCAACTACCTACGACTCATTAGAAAGGAATAACCATGATTACCCGCCTGTTCAGACTTGAGCGCAACATGGACTACGAGGATGCCTTCAACAAGGTTGGCGAGAACAACCTCCTCACCTCTCACCAGGTAGAGCCTGGGACGCTCGCCATGTTCTCGACCCATGTGCCCGACGACCCCAAGACCTGCTACGTCTTTGAGGTCTATGCCGACGAGGACGCTTACAACGTGCACGCGGCTTCCAAGCAGTTTGGCGCCTTCGTCGAGCTGGCTGGCAAGGCGCTGACCGGCCGCGCCGTGTACACCCTGAACCCGCGCCTCATGATCGAGAAGCCTGAGGAAATCTGCATTACCGGAGAGACCGCCATCGAGCCTCACCTTGTCTTTGTCGACATCAAGCCCGAAGGCAAGGAAGCATTCCTCGCAGCCATCACGGCAAACATGCGCACCGCAATCGACGTTGAGCCCGGCGTGCTCGTGATGTATGCAGCCATCCAGGAAGACAACCCCAACCGCTGGGTCTTCTGGGAGGTCTACGCCAGCGCCGAGGCATATGCCGCGCACCGCGAGACGCAGCACTTCAAGGACTACATTGCCGCCACGGAAGACATCGTCACCGGCAAGGAGTTCCACGTGCTCAAGCCGGACACCATGGTGAGCAAGGGGGCCCTTCGCTAGATAACGATATGCGTCAGCTCCTCGCCCTCGATGAAGCGGCGCAGATTCTCGCAGGCCACGGCACAGATACGATCTTCTGTGCCGTGGCTTTTTCCAAAGCTTCCGCCCGCCTGATGCGGCGTGATGAAGCAGCGGGGCTCCTGCCAGAGCGGGTGTCCCTGGGGCAGGGGCTCCGGCTCGGTCACGTCGAGCGCCGCTCCACGAAGATGCCCTTCGGCCAGCACACGTGCAAGTGCATCGCAGTCTATGAAGTTGCCTCGGCCCACATTGGCAAGGATCGCCCCACGCTTCATAAGGCGCAGGCGCCTCTCGTTGAGCCAATGCGCCGTCTGGTCTGTGTTGGGAAGACAGTTTACGACAACGTCGGCTTTGGGCAGCTCCGTCTCGGCCTCGTCCAACGTGACGAGGCGCTCAAAGAAGGGTCGCGGCTTCAAGACATCGCGGCAGACTCCCACGCAATGACAGTCAAAACCTAAGAGGCGCTTTGCCGTGAGGCCTCCCAAGTCTCCCGCACCCAAAATGAGCACGTTTGCCCCTTCGAGGGATGCCACGTCTCCCGCACCAGCCCACACCTCGCGTTCCTGCTGGCGAGCATACGTGGGAAACCGCTGGGCAATCGCTATG
>JAFUBJ010000545.1 GCA_017460265.1 Atopobiaceae bacterium
ATCTCCATTTGTGCAATTGCTGCTATGAGTTATAGGAGCGTTAGCTGATTGCTCAATTTGGTGATGCCGTACTCTTGCAGAAACACGATCGGGTTTGCGGCTGCTCCAAATAGCACCGTCGCGCTGGCGAGTCTTGAGCAGTGGACGCGGCCAGCGGCAGTCCTGATCTCGTACGTAGCGCTTTCGTGTAACAAGCTACTCACGACATCGCTTGGGATCCTCGCATCAAGGTCCGGCGGACAATCCTTAAAAAAGCGGGGCGCCTTACCAGAGACGCCCCGCACTCGCGTTTTGACGATACCTACGCCGCCCTCAGGTACTTCTCAAGCGTCATCTTGGTGAGGTGATACCCTTCGCAGCACGGACATTGGTAAGACCTCAGCACCAATCCTGTCTTTGCCTCTCGATCGTGGATTGCGAGGCTCGCCGCGCTCTCGCTCTCGTAGCGGTCCTTGGAGAGACACATGCGTATCCGCACCTTGTCCCTTGCGAGAATGGCGGCCACGTACGTGTCCTTGTACGTGCCGTACCGCCCCTTCGGATGCCACATGCAATTGCGCTTTGCCCCGCGACCGTGAACGCCTCGACGAGTGTAAATGGTACCCTCCTTCTTCGGTTGTCAAAACGCGTGGACCATCTTAGCAGTCCACGCAGCTACCTCCGGATGTGGCTGCCATTGCCATGGTTGGCCATTCCAATTGATGTCTGGCCGTGGTCCTACACTCCCAATAAGCTGGCTAGCGGGGGAGGGTGGTGCTTGGTATGGCATATGAGAGTCTCACGCAGCGTGCTGGGTGGTATATAGCCACCCCAGGGACGTTTTCTGGCGTGCAGGACGGGATACCGTATTACAAGAAGTCGGGCGCTCTGGGCGAGTTCATGCCTTTTGTTTGGATGCACAGGTGCCGTGTCAGAGACTATCAACCGGTTCTTGATCGCAGGGGAATTGTTATTGAGCCAGGCATTGCTGCTCTTTCAGAGATTGATGTAACGGTGTTAGATGGTGAGACCATCATGGCGATACTCTCAAAATGCTGCGACATTGTTCGGTATGGCTACGAGCTTCTCTACGATGCTGCGGCAAGCGCTCTTCTTGACCGCTGTCTGTTCCGCCTGAAGGACATTGACAATATGTCGAAACCGCCAGAATGGTGGTACATGTATGGGCCTGGCCAATCTGGCATCGCGTACAGCAGCATCGGTTCTTGGATGGATTATGACTCGGAACATCTCCCTGAGTGGGTTTGGTGCTTGGTGGGCAATGTGGTGGATGAACATCCGTCTGGTCCGGATCACCACATTGTGCATGGGACGAGTCACTTTAGCCCAGGAACGAAGGTGTACTGCTTCCCTGCCCAGTGGGGAGATGGGTACGAGAGGATTCCAGTCTTAGGAAAGCATAAGGGCAAGCGTGGCCTGATTAGGATCGTGATGAGGAGAGAGCTCATAGAGAACTTCCGTTGCCAAAAGGTCTATTCGCCCTACGTTATTAGGCGGATGTACGAAGAGGGCAAACGCAATTTCATTCCATGGGGCAACTCCGAGCAGGATTACCAAGACGTGAAGTCTTTAGTGAAGTGGCTCTCCGAGCCTAAGGATCAAGTCGAACGGCGTCGCCTCATTGGCACGCCGACGAGCTTCATAGTGACGACGCGCGTACAGGGGTATCCAGAAGGCGACGTCTCAATTCGCGCCGAGAGACGAGACCGTATTGATGGGTGCCTTGGTGCTGCGTGGTTTGGGTTCAGTCGTATCGATCAGGGAAAGAGATGCCTCTCGGTGTCATCGACACGTACGGTTACTGGCCCGAAGGCTTTCCATATGAGGAGGTGAAGATGGGCTACAAGTCGACGCATGACCTTGCAATGGGGTTCGTTGACGCGGGCGTGCACCTCTGGGACGAGTTCTATGAAGGGGATGATAACTCTGCCAAGCACTCTTTTGCATGGAGTATTGAGCTCGTCGGGGAGGAGCTAACGGTTACGAGTGGCGGAATCAATGCATATCCCGAGAACCTTCCCTCATTGTTTAGAGTGCTGGAGGCTTGGGGGTTCCCGAAGATTTGGGACTCAGAAGAGCAGGCACCCGTCGCGCAGCTGCTTTGACTATCGGGCGAATGCTACCACGTGTACTAGTACCAGCACGTTCCAGCTGCAGAGCGTCGTTTCCCGCGCTGCCTCCAAAGGCAACGCGCACGAGACCGAAGGAGATTGACATGGAACTAAGCGATTTGACCCCAGAGGTTAAGGCGAAGCTCATTGCATGCAAGACGCCCGAGGTTGTTCTTGCCCTTGCCAAGGAGCAAGGCTACGAGCTTTCAGATGCGGAGCTAGAGGAGGTCTCGGGAGGCCTGTTCTCCAAACCAAAAAGCGGGGTGCCTGGTAAGGCACCCCGCGCTCGTTCGTTACTTGTCTTCGACTCTTGATGGGGGAGTGCGTGCTCCGCAGCCGCCCTGCGGTCGTAGCGATCTACATCGAAGGGACGACGATATGAGCTTGATTGATGGGTGATCTGACGTTAGGAATAATCCATGTCCCAATCAATGCCTCGGTCTTCGGGGTCAGGATAATGCCATCGCAGTTCTCGTACGTATGACGTAGCCACTAACCTGTGGCATGGCACAAGTGGATGACTCCGCCACTGATGGCGCTGAGTTCTTCATCGGTCAACGGTGCGATTGTCGGATCGTCCTGTCCCTGATTCACGTGAATTGCCATCCGTCGATGCATCTCCGCTCTTAAAAAGCGGATCCCAGATAATCCGAGGATCTATTGCGATCGAGCATCTCCCCGTATGACCCGAGCGAGGGGATTCCGAAACGCCACCAAGCTTTTGCTCACATCGCAGCTTCCATTATCGGCGAGGCGCGGAAAGGCCATCGGCGCGACGTGGAACCGGAATCGGTCCATCGTCAACCAGAGTTGTATAATCGTCAAAACTAGCTAGATGGCTAAGATACTATTTCGAGTGGCGGAGATACACATGGCCCAGTTCGACTATCGGCGCACCTTGCAGCGCCTCATGACCCCAGAGGTCATGTCTGCTCTCGGCAACGTGAGGGAGCATCGGGGCAAGCAGGCCCTCTACCTCGCCACGCAGCCAGATATGTTAGACAAGCTGTGCGAGGTGGCTAAGATACAGAGCACGAGCTCGTCTAACCGCATCGAGAACATTTCGACTTCCGACAAGCGCTTGCGGAGCCTCATGCAACAGGCGGTCGAGCCGATGAACCGCGACGAGCGCGAGATCTCAGGGTATCGCTACGTGCTCGACTTGATACATGAGAGACATGACGACATCCCGATAACCCCCGGCGTTATCCTCCAGCTCCACCGCGACCTGTACCGCTTCCAGGACGTGTCATTCGGAGGCCGGTGGAAGGATGCCGACAACTACATCAGCGAGATGTCAGACGACGGGACCATGGTCACGCGCTTTGTCCCGACGAGCGCCGCGAGGACCCCGGATGCAGTCTCCCAGATTTGCGACGAATATGCGCGCGTGCTGGATGCGGACGTCTACGACCCGCTGCTCGTCTCGATGGTCTTTGTTTTTGACTTCGTGAGCATCCATCCGTTCAACGATGGAAACGGCCGCATGAGTCGCCTGATGACGCTTCTCCTCGCGTACCGCTGCGGCTACACTGTGGGCAAGTACGTGTCCATCGAAGCCGAGATAGAGAGGACGAAGGAGACCTATTACGAGGCTCTGC
>JAFUBJ010000546.1 GCA_017460265.1 Atopobiaceae bacterium
GTGCGCCGACAAGGGCGTGCCCTGCGACGTCATCCCCATGGCCGACTACGGCATGGTCAACGGCAAGAACGTCCTGGCCTTCGCCAAGAAGCTCATCGGCTAATATTCCCATTTGGCATCACTTGGCTGCCTCATTAGCTACGAAGACAGCCAAATGCACTTTTGCGCGTAAGGAAAAGGGAAGGAAAGGTAAAAGAAAGGAAGGTGTCACCTCATGCAGGAGTTTTTCCAGAATACAATTCTCCCCGCAGTCATGAAGTTCGTGAACACCCGTGGCATTCGTGCCATTAAGGACGGCCTGGTTTACTCCATGCCGCTGATCATCGTCGGTGCTGTGTACCTGCTTCTGTTCCAGCTCCCCGTTGAGTCTCTTGCTAACTTCGTCACCTCTACTGGCGCGGTTCCTTATCTGGCTCATGGCTACACCTCCACGTTCCAGATCACCGGTCTCGTCGCCTCCATGGGCGTTGCTTACCAGTGGGCCAAGAACGAGGGCCTCGAGCCGTTCTCCGCTGGCATCATCTCCCTCGCCATCTTCCTGATCCTCATCCCCGACTACATCGCGGGTGCGGGTCCGGACGGCGCCAACGTCTCCGGCCTTGACAAGACCTGGCTCGCCGGCCAGGGCATGATCGGCGCCATCATCGCTGGTCTCGTCACCGGTCTCGTCTACAGCTGGTTCATCAAGAAGGACATCCGCATCAAGATGCCGGACGGCGTGCCTGATGGCGTTGCCGCTGCATTCACCGGCCTCATTCCTGCTGCTGTCATGATCACCGGCGCTACCATCGTCTACGCGATCTGCGATGCCGTTGCTCACGTCACCCCGATTGAGCTCATCTACAAGTGGCTGCAGACCCCGCTCCAGGGCTTCGGCGACTCCCTCGTGGGCGTCATCGTCTTCGAGACCCTGATCCCGCTTCTGTGGTGGTTCGGCGTTCACGGCGCCACCGTCGTTGGTTCCGTGTCCTCCACCATCGCTACCACCAACAACCTCGAGAACGCCGACATCTTCCAGAAGCTCGTTGACTCTGGTATGTCCCGCTCTGAGGCTATCGCGGCTCTGCCCGCCAACGGTGGCCACATCTTCACCGACGCATTCGCCAACTGCTTCCAGGCCATCACCGGCTCCGGCCTCACCATGGGCCTCGTCATCTTCATGGTCTTCTTCGCGAAGTCCGAGCAGATGAAGCAGGTTGGTCGTCTCGGCCTCGGCTCCGGCATCTTCAACATCAACGAGCCGATCCTCTTCGGTACCCCGATCGTCATGAACCCGCAGCTGTTCGTGCCGTTCGTTCTGGCTCCCGTCATTGGCAACGCCCTTGCTTACATCCTGACCGCCATCGGCTTCATCCCCTACACCATGGGCGTCACCGTTCCTTGGACCACGCCTCCCATCATCTCCGGCTTCCTGTGCATTGGTTGGCAGGGCGCCCTGATGCAGATCATCGAGCTTGTCATCTCGTTCTTCCTGTATCTCCCGTTTGCCCGTGCAGTCGACAACGAGCTGTACGCAAACGAGCAGGCCGGCGCTCAGGCATAAGCTCAATAGGATACTTACCGATTCCTACGCGTAGCTAAGGTGGGGAGGGAAGCAATTCCCTCCCCACCTTTTCGTATAGTCGACAATAACCGGCCTGTTTCTGCAGGCGCGACACAAGTAATCTCCCCTTGTAGATGGGGATATGACCTCCTACACGCTATACTGGATAAGTTGCTCAAACACGTAGGAGGTAGCATATGAATGTGGCAGTGCGCTATTATTCGCGCGGCGGTCATGTGAAGCGCATGGCAGAGGCTCTTGCGCGTGGTGCCGGGGTCGAGGCGATCCCTGTCGATGACCCGCGTGCAAAGCTTACCAAGCCTGTCGACATCCTGTTCATCGGCGGTGCGCTCTACA
>JAFUBJ010000547.1 GCA_017460265.1 Atopobiaceae bacterium
ATTGGGAAAAGGAGAGAGGGGCAACGACGCACAGCGTGGCTACGAACACCGCCCATACCGGAGGCTTGTGGTCAAACATGGTCTATCCTGACTCGGCAGATGAAGAAGAGGCGGCTTGATTGGACGCGCGGGGTTTGAAGCGCAACCCAGTATAGCGCTCGCTATGCATCCGAACGACGAAGCCCGGGACCACTGGAAGGCCGCCGCCTTCCGAGGGCAACGTGCCTGTCACCGTAGCGGTGCTCCCGCTTTTCACAGAGCTGTTGAACACGTTCCGAAAGATTGTCGCGCACCGCAAGAGAATCCCAGCCACAAAAGAAAGGGAGCCTAGTCAGTTGTCTCCAGCAATCCGTGTCCGCTTGACGGCTCCGCCCTGCACAGAGTTCGATTCTCCGCCATACAAAAGGACGCGGGCCACGGCCGACAAGCAACCCTGACCCGCGATTCATCTACAGGGTGGAGGTGCGGAGAATCGAACTCCGGTCCAAAGCAGTCCCCTGACAGGTGTCTCCAGGCTCAGTCATCAGTTAGGTCTTAGACGCCGCGCACCTGATGACTCGCGCTTGGCGTCCCAGCTGGTTCAGTCTTTTCCGCGGGCATACCAGCCACGTCCCTTGGAGCATCTTCCTAGAATGACGCGTCCCCGGCGACGGAAGCAATCCCCGGTTCAGCGGCTGCTATCTAATTAAGCAGCGAGGGCATAGCCCTGATAAGAGTTGTCGTCAATTCAATTTGACGGTACCCCTGTTTAACGTGGCGAGGAGACCACGGCCTGCTGCCCATCTCAGAACCACCCTGTCGAAACCAGTCACCCCCATGAGATGGAGTGGGGAATAACCGCCACCATGCGAATGTCAATGAACGGCCGGATTCACCGGCAGGTACTAGTATACCCACTCAGGCGGATATCTACCGTGGCGACCATCATGTTGAAGGCTTGTTGACAGCCCGTCGAAAACAGATGCCGCACTAATTTTCAACACTCTATTGAAAGTGTAGATAAAGCCCCTTTTGTCACTTTGGAGGTCTGTTAAGCTTCTTAGCTTGCACCAAGACATTCAAGCCAAGGCATTGACCATTTTTAAAGATGGAATGTTTACCAGCAGAAATGAGGAAAACTGTATAAAGGGAACTAATCATCGCATAGCATTGCATGAACCATTGGTGACCACTTGGTACCACACTCTTGTTGAAAACTTAGACTGAGTATTCCGCCAATCTACAATCGCCTGACACGACCTCGAGCACCCACAAAAGAACGAGGGACGCCACGGCGCCCCTCGCAGACCTACCTTCCTGTTGCGCTTTCGCTTAAGAAGGCTTTACTCCTCGACCAGCTCGAACAGGTCGGGTCCAACACCACAGGCTTCGCAGGTGAAATCCTCGGGAAGCTCAGGCTTGTCGATGGTGACCTCCCAGCCGCAAACGGTGCACCGGAACGTATAGGTCGTCTCTGCCATAACGTTCCTCCTTTCTCCCTCTCCGATAGGACGGCGCCAGTTATACCAGCGCTCAAGAGCAGCTTATCACAGCAGACGGCTACTCCGCCACATAGCTCGACGCCTTGGGAGGCGTCTTTCCCTTCAGAGTCGAGTGATAGTAGGCATACGTCAGAGGAGCGGCATCGCTTAGAACCTCAGCATCCTTGACCTCGCCCACAAAGATGACGTGCGTGCCCACATCGAGGGTCTGCACGACCTCGCAGGCAATCACGCACGCCGCGTTAAGCGGAGTGTAGGGATCCCCCAGCACGGTATTGCGGCACTCAATGCCGCCAAACTTGTCGAAGTCCGTTGAGGTCCTGAACCCAAACCTGCCGATGTAAGGCATGTCCGCCTCTTCGGTAATGGCCGTCAAGGCAAAGTGCCCGGCACGCTCGATCACGCCCTCGGTATGGTTCTGCTTGTTGACGACCACCTCGACCTGAAGAGGCTGGCTCGTGAGCTGCAGCCCCGTGTTGATCACGCAGGCGCCGTAGTCATCGCCATCGCAAGCGGAAACAACGTAGAGCCCAGAAGAGAACTTGAACAGGGCCTTTGCATCCATTGGAGCTCCTTTCCCGTTGGCTCGGCCCCCATGCCGAGCGCTGAAACCCTTATCTGCTACGCTCCTTGAGCGCACGCTGGATGTCACGATTGACCTGCTTTTGAGCAAGGTCGGCACGCTTGTCGTAACTCTTCTTTCCGCGACCAACGCCAATCTGGAGCTTTACGCGGTTGTGCTCGTCAAAGTACATCTCCAGCGGAACAAGTGCGAGCCCCTTTGTGCGAAGCCGGCCGTCGAGGGAGTCAATCTGGCGCCTGTGCAGGAGCAGCTTGCGACGCCGATCAGGGTCCACGTTCCAAACGCCGCCGTTGGAATAGGGGTGGATGTGCATGCCGACAAGCCACACCTCGCCTCCGCGGATGATGCAGAAGGCGTCAGTTATCTGCGAGGCGCGCTCTCGCAGGCTCTTCACCTCGGTCCCCGTGAGCTCGATGCCCGCCTCGTAGGTGTCAAGAATCTCGTAGTCGTGATGGGCGACGCGGTTGCGTGAGATGGTCTTCTTGCCCTTCTTCCCAACCGGCGCCTTGCCTTGCTGCTTAGCTGGCATCGTCATCCTCCCCACGAATGAGCGCAAGGAGCGCCATGGCGGCATCCTCTCCCACCAGGTCGCGGGCCCGGATGGTCAAATTGGTGGCGACGTCTCGCTCGCCCATCTCCGCCGCGTCCATGGCGCACATAAGCAGACACACCGCTATCTCGGCATTGGCCGCATCGGGAAGGCCCTCGGCGGCAAGCAGCTCCTCGGTCTCGTCGTCGCTCACGGAATCAGGGTCACGATTGGTCCCCGCCGCCTGGTCAAGGGCGGCCTCAAGGGCGGAGTCACCCGTATCAAGACGCCGGGCGGCCCTCAACGCCGCCGCTGCCGTGCGTGGCTTTTCTGAGACCTGGAAGTACTCGGCAAAGGTGAGATACGCCCGAACCAGATGAGACGCATCGCTTGCGCGCTCAAAGACGGAGTAGGTGAGCGCAAGGTACTCGCGCATGTCGCCCGCAATTCGGAAGAGGTCGGCCAGGTTCAGCCGATGCTCGCAGCCCATGGGATTCCACCGGACCGCCTGCTTGAGGGCCTCCGTCGCATGGTCGTAGTCACCCACGTGCACATCGGCGAGAGCAAGGTCAGCATACAGCCTGTCAAGGGGCTCCCCTACGTCGCGAAGCTCACGGGGGTCCTCCTCAACGCGCCGATACGCAAGCCTCTCAAAGATGGTTGGGAAGCTGAACCACTGCACCGATTCGGTCGTGACGCAGTTGCGATCAACGTATTCCTCAGCGTCCTCCGCAAGGCGCAGCAGAAGGTCTCGGGCAGCCTCGTTTTGCCCCTGTATAAGCAGCCCCTCGGCACGCATCAACTCTTCGGTTAGGGTCGTCTGGCTCATGGGCGACCTCCTTCTCTCTCGTTTCATACCAGTCTACCCGAGATTGCCCTCAAGACATCATGGGCGCTTGCTCGCTCAAGCATCCCCGTCCGAGCCTCAGGCAAGGGCGAAGTCGATCTGGCCCTTATCCGGATTTGCGCCAACGACTTCGACGGCAATACGCTGGCCCAGCCGCCATGATCGTCCGCTGCTCTCTCCCACAAGCGCCATGCGAGTCGCGTCGTAGGAGAACCACTCCTCCCCCAGCGCACGAACGGGAAGGAGCCCCTCCGCGCACGTGTCATCGAGCATGACGAAGAGGCCATAGCGTTCGCACCCAACCACGATGCCCGAAAAGCGTTCACCCACGCGCTGCTGGAAGAGTTCGGCCATCTTTGCCTTTTGGGAGTCGCGCGACGCCATGTCGGCCACGCGCTCCTGGTCAGAGCACGTGCGACAAAGCTGGGGAAGCACATTTGCCACAGACCGCTGCTCCTTTGACCCAAGCGTTCCCGCCATGAGCGCCTTGAGGGCGCGATGAACCACGTCGTCGGGATAGCGCCTGATCGGAGAGGTGAAGTGACAGTAGGCCGAAGCGCCCAGGGCATAGTGGCCTTGATTGTCAGGCAGGTATATAGCGCGCTTCTGCGCCCTAAGGAGCAGCGAGTTTGCCAGATACTCACCGCTCGTTCCCCGGGCGCTTGAAAGAACCTCCTGAAGGGCACGCGGCTCTCCCGCCACGATTCTATCGGCAAGGTCCCCCTTCACAAGCCCAAGCTCACGCAGAATGGGAAGGGTGGATGCCAGGCTCTCGGGAGCAGGACGCTCGTGAACACGATAGGCCGCCGGCACGTCAGCCTCGGATAGCATCTTGGCGACGCACTCGTTGGCAACGAGCATAGCTTCCTCGACCAGGCTCGTCGCGGCGGTCCTCTCGCGCACGCGAACCCCCGTGGGATGGCCATCGGCATCAAGAAGCACCTTTGCTTCGCGCGTGTCAAAGTCAATCGCCCCGCGCTGCGTCCGCAGCTCTCGCCTCAGGCGTGCCACCTCGTCGAGCATCATCAAGGCATCGGCAACCTCTTGTCCTACACCTTCTGCCACGGGAAGCTCTTCGATAGGCAATGCGCCCTCAAGAAGGGCGTCTGCCTGGTCGTAGCTCAAACGCGCGTGGGAACGAATGACGGAGGTGCAGGCCTCAGAAGAGACGACCCTTCCCCGCTGGTCCAAACGGGCAAACACCGACATGCAAAGCCTGTCCTCGCCTGGCCTGAGTGAGCACACGTCGTTGCAAAGACGTTCGGGGAGCATCGGGATAACGCGGTCAACAAGGTAGGTGGAACAGGTACGCTGCCGCGCCTCGACGTCGATGGAAGAACCCCACGGCACGTAATGCGTTACGTCAGCAATGTGAATGCCAAGCTCGTAACCAGCCTCAAGGCGCCGCACACTCAGGGCATCGTCAAAGTCGCGGGCATCGGCTGGGTCAACCGTAAGCGTGCACAGAGGCCTGAGATCCCTTCGGGACGGGTCCGCGCCCAATGCGCCATCAATGTCAGGCTCGATCTGTTCTGCCTCGGCAAGGACGGCATCCGGAAAGTCAGTCACGATGCCGTGGGAGGCGATGACCGCCTCGACTGCCATGTCGAGCTCGGAGGAGCGACCGACCCTGCGGTCGATGGTCACCACGCCAGCCGCCTGTCGCGTGGGGTACTGCAGAATGCGAGCGCTCACCACGTCGCCCGCTTCCACCGACAAGCGCTTGGCAGAGCTGTCCTCTGGCAGTACAAAGAAGTCGTGGCGTACGCGCGCGTCAAGCGGCACGACCACGCCCAATGGCTCTACCTTCTCGTACGTTCCCAAAAAGGTCGTCGTTGCCCGCTGCAAGACGCCATGAACCACGGCCTCCGGATCTGCCTTGCCGCGACGGACAAGGACGACCTGGACCTCGTCGCCATCCATGGCCTCCCTGATTCCTCCCCGAGCCACCTGAAAGGTGCCTTCGGGAGTCTGTACCGTGGCCACCCCGGACCGCACGATGCGAATCGTGCCCGTCACCGTAACGGGAGCCTTGCGGACGCTGGGACGGCCATGACCGCGCTTTGAAGAACGTCTCCGACTCATGCTGCTCCTTTGGAGTTGGCCCCTGCAAGATTGGGCCTGACAGTGCAAAAGATAAACCTTCAACCAAGATGGCGAGCCCCCTCTTTGCCCATTGTGGCGCATCTTGGATGCGCACGGGCAGAGAGGGGGCTCGCGTTGGTGACGTGGAAAACGCTCGGAACCTACACCTTGAGGAAGCGCCTCATGGCGATTGCCGATCCGAACAGGCCAAGCAAAAGACCAATGACCACAAGGCCGGCATAGGTCTGGAGCATGATCTGCGTCGGAATCTGGAACGACAGGAACTGAAGGCTGTTCTCAAGCCGCGGGATGATGAGCGTGAGCGCCGTGTGGAGCGATGCGATGGCGAGGATGGCGCCAAACAGTGCCTCGAGGATGCCCTCCATGATGAAGGGCCCGCGAATGAAGCTGTTGGAAGCGCCGACCAGGCGCTGGATCGCAATCTCGCGACGACGCGCGGAGATGGCCAGGCGAATCGTGTTGTTAATGAACACGAACGCCACGAAGGCCAAAAGGGCAACGAGCACCAGGGCACCAATGCGGATGTAGTTGGTGACGCTGAAGAGCCTCTCGACCGTCTCGCGCCCGTACTGGACAGAGGACGAGACGTTCTCGGGGTCGTCACACACGGAAGCGAAGGAGCTGTCCTTGATGAGGCGCTCGGCAACGGACTGGACCTGCTGCGGGTCGTCCAGCTTGATGACAAGCGACGCAGGCACGGGGTTCTCGCCATCGAGGGCGGCAACCGCGTCCGCGGCATTGCGGTTGGTCATCGTGTCCTTGTACTCCTGGAGCGCCTGCTCCTTGCTCTTGTAGGTGACGGATTCAACGTTGTCCCAAGACTCGATACGACTCTGAAGCGTATCGACGTTCTCGCGAGGGGCCTCGTCGGAGAGGAACGCCTGAATCGTAACGCGGTCCTCAACGTCGCCTACGATACTGTCGATCATGGCAGAGCCGAGCACGAACGTGCCGATGATGAACAGCGACAGGAAGATAGTGACAACGGCACCAAACGACGTTGACCAGTTCCTGCGGAAGTGATGGAACGCCTCGCGCGTCGAATAGCCGATATTAGAGAACACCATAGTTGCCGTAACCTCCCCTCTCCTGGTCGCGGACCAGATGGCCAGCCTCAAGCGCGATGACGCGCCTGCGCATGGAGTCGACCATCTCGCGGTCGTGGGTTGCCATAACGACGGTCGTGCCCGTGCGGTTAATGCGGTCGAGCAGTTTCATGATGCCCAGGGAAATGGCGGGGTCGAGGTTGCCCGTGGGCTCGTCGCAGATGAGCAGCGGCGGTCGGTTGACCATGGCGCGAGCGACGGAAACACGCTGCTGCTCGCCACCGGAAAGCTGGTCAGGGTAGGCATCCATGCGCTCGGACAGACCAACGAGACGAAGCACCTCGGGGACCTGCGCCCTAATGACCGACTTGGGCTTGCCGATGCACTCAAGAGCAAACGCGACGTTCTCGTAGATGGTCTTGTCAGGCAGGAGCTTGAAGTCCTGGAAGACGCAGCCGATCTGGCGCCTGAGGTAGGGAACCTTCCAGTTGCGCATCTTGGTGAGGTCCTGGCCAGCGACCATGACCTTGCCGTTTGACGCGCGAAGCTCGCGGTTAAGCAGGCGGATGAAGGTCGACTTGCCGGAGCCTGAATGGCCCACGAGGAACACGAACTCGCCAGGATAGATGTCCAGGCTGATGTCGTCGAGGGCGGGCTTGTTGGGCTGTGCTGGGTAGATAACGGTTACGTTTCTGAGCGAGATGGTGGGGGTGCCATCGCGAGAGACCTGCGGCGCCGGCTCATCGATGATGGGCCTCTTGGCGGGCGCGGCCTGCGGCGCGACAACACTCGGCGCAACCTCGGGAGCCGGAGCTTGGACCGGGACAGGATCAGCCAGAGGGTCAGGCACGGCAGCGGCGGCCATCGAGGGCTCGGCAAGCGGGTCCGGGATGAGCGTCGCTTCAGGCGCGACCGTGTCAAACGGCTCGGCCATGACGGTGGCCGGGCCTTCGTCCACGACGCCAAGGGAATCGAGCGCAGTCTGCTCCGCCCCGCCATCGTCCACAAGGACGGTAGCAGAGACGTCTTCCGGCTCGTTGGCGCTGGACATATCAATCGTCTCGATCGTTTCCGGCATCGGGGCATGGGCCTGAGTGAGGCTGTTGACGATGGCGTCAACCTCCTCCTCGGAGACGACGTGACGTGTCGTCTCGGGCTCGGGCGCCTCAGAGGTCATCGTAGCGTCAAGCTCGACGTCCTCCGTCCCCTGTCGCTCGCTGCTGCGAAAGTGGTTTGCCACAAGAGCTCCTTTTCTTCGTCTAGGCGATGCTGACAGATAAAGGATATTTTACCAGTTGAAGCGTTCTGCCCCCATAACTGGGCAGAACGCACATAACACCGAAAGAAGCTTAAATGAAGCGTTTACGGGCGCAAGGGCAGCTCGTCCTCGCGGCCCGCGCGACGCAGCATCTCGCGCTCAACGCATATGGCGGTCGGCCTGAGCTCCGCCACGCGCTCCTGTACGCGCGTGACCCACCCGTCGCGAAAGTACGCGCACGCCGTCTCGTCGGGAGCGAGCACGTCGGCGGGGTGGTCGACCATGGCGCCGGCACGGCACCCGCCCAGGCAGAGCGCGCGCCACGGGCAGTCATCACAGCGCTCGTTGTGCGCAAGCACGTCGCCCGCACGCGTGTCCACGAGCTCCATAAACTTGGAGTCGGTCAGGCACGCGCCAAGCCCCACCTCCTGCACGAGCGGATAGCCGCGCTGGAAGTCCTCCATCGAGCACAGCCCCATGCAGGTGAGCGCCCTGCCCTCCGCCGAGATGTACATGGTGTTGCGGGCATGCACGCACAGGCTCGCCCGCATCGGATCGCCGTAGACGTGCACCGACGGCAGGCGGTACTCGTCAGGACGCGCGCCGTTGGCAAGGAAGAACCCGCCCAGGTGGAGCGTGAGCTTGGGCAGGTCCTCGTAGAAGGCTTCCAGGTAGTCGAGGTAGACGCCGAAGAGCTCTTCGTGGGAGAGGCCGTGGTCGGCCCCGTAGCCGCCGTCCGCCCAGGCCCCGCTGTCGGAGACGGGGTTTACCTTGAGGCCGCCGCACCCCACGGACGCCAGGTAGTTGACGCTCTCGCGCAGCGACCCCTCGTTCCCGCGCCAGAGGCACATCTCGGCCGCCGTGGGGAACCCGCGCTCTTGGCATACCTCGAACGCGCGGCGGACGGCCGCCTCCGCCCCGTCGATACCGCGCAGCCAGTCGTGGTGGCCCACCCCGTCGAAGCTCATGTTTATCTGCGGGCGGATGCCGCGGCCCTCGAGCTCGTCCAGGAGGCGCCCGTTCACCAGAAAGCCGTTCGAGTAGACCTCGGTGATGGCGATGCCCTGCGCGAGCAGCCCGTCGACGATGTCCCAGAAGTCGGCGCGCACGAGCGCCTCGCCGCCGGTGAGCGAGCAGGAGAGCACGCCGCACTCCCCCATCTCGGAGACGATCCGCATCGCGTCCTCGTGGCTGATCTCGCCGTACTTGGCGTCGGGCGCGGACATGTAGCAGTGGCGGCACCGGCAGTTGCACCTGCCGGTCACCGACCAGTGCACCGACTTCATGTAGCGGTTGGGATGGAGGCGGTAGCGCTGCCCATCCGCAAGCGTCTCTCCGTCGCGGGCCTCATGCACAACGCCCAGCTCGGCAAGGCGGCCCGCGACCTCGCGGATCGCGGCCGGGACGAGCGGCAAGTCGAGGTCGACGCTCCCGTCGCAGAGGCGCAGGGCCTCCATCGTGAGGGCGTCGACGAAGTGCGCGTCCAGCCTCTCGCGGTCAACGACGCCGTTAGGCAGCCTGTCCCAGCCGCGAAGCCGAAAACGCTTGTCCAGGATGTAGCGCATGAACGAATAGCCTCCGGGGGAGTCTGGGCAGGGCTTCTTGGGGCCGGCTCCTACCGGCCGCCGCCGCCACCCATGCCCAGGCAGCCGCAGCCGCCGTCGGCGTCCCTGTCGTCGAAGGGGCCCTTGTAGTTGGAGGCGTCGCTCTTGAAGGCCCCGCCTCCGGCCATCGCGCAGATGCACTTGCCCCCCGTGTCGCCCCACGTGCCGCCGTAGCCGCCGGTGGCGCAGGCGCAGGAGGCGCCGCCGCCCGCGACGGCCGCGAGCTCGTCGTCGGAAAGCTCACCCTGAAGCTCCGGCTCGACGACGAAGTCCTCCGGCGCCATCTCGAGCCCGAGCCCGGCGGCAATGGCGATGGCCTCCTTCACGGCGGCCTCGGGGTCGCTCATGTCGAGGGCCTCCACCCTCGCCCTGAGAGCCTCGTCCTCGGATACCTTGGCTAGAAACTGCTTGTAAGCTTCTGTCATGTTTGCCCTCCATCCATAGGCCTGAGCATGTGCACATCGGAAAAGCTAGAGCAATTGTAGCCGAAGGCTCACAAGCCCTTTATCTGCGCACATGCCGTAGAGTAGGCAGAATAACGACGATTGGTATAAAACATGCGTTTACGGGCGCAAGGGCAGCTCGCAGGACGCCCTCTAAGCGCCCCCTACGGCCCAACGATGGTAGCCCACGATGAACTTGTCGAGGTCGCCGTCAGAAAGAACCGAGTCGACGTTTCCCGTTTCGACGTCGGTGCGCAGGTCCTTCACCATCTGGTAGGGATACAGGACGTAACTCCTGATCTGGTTGCCCCACGAAATGTCGTGCTTTGGGCCTCTCAGCTCGTCCATCTCGGCTGCGCGACGCTCCAGCTCCATCTCGTAGAGCTTCGAGCGCAGCACGTTCATGGCAAAGGCCTTGTTCTGGAGCTGGCTGCGCTCGTTCTGGCAGGTCACCACGATGCCCGTGGGAAGATGGGTGATGCGCACGGCCGAATCGGTCGTGTTGACTCCCTGGCCACCATGCCCATGGCTGTGGAACACGTCGATGCGCAGGTCGTCGGGATTGATGTCGACTTCGATGTCGTCGGGAAGGACAGGAAGCACCTCTACGCCGGCAAAGGTCGTCTGACGGCGCTTCTTGGCGTCAGTCGGAGAGATGCGCACGAGGCGATGGACTCCCTGCTCGGCACGAAGCATTCCATAGGCGTTGTGACCCGAGACCGTGAACATGGCGCGGTCAAGGCCGATGGCCTCTCCGGCAGGAGCATCGTTGACTGTGACTTTCCAGCCACGACGAGCACAGTATGCCTGGTACATGCGGAAGAGCATCGCGCACCAGTCCTGCGCCTCAAGGCCGCCCTGCCCGGGCGTGACCGTCACGATGGCGTCCCCGTGGTCAAGGTCGTCGCTGAACCAGCTCGCAAGCTCAAGCTCGCCAAGGTCCCGCACAAGGCTGTCGGCCAGGGACGCCGCTTCCTCAAGGAGGTCCTCGTCACCCATCTCGTCTGCAAGCTCAAGTGCCGTTTTGGCATCTTCAAGCTTGGAGCGTGCCGCCGCCATGGCGGCCACGTCCTCACGCGCCCTGGTGAGTCGCTCCATGACCACCCGGGCAGCATCGGCATCGTCCCAAAAGCCAGGCACGGCGCTCTGCTCTTCGAGCTGGGCCACCTCCTGACGGCGGTCATCAAGATGCAGATAGCCCTCAACCTCGTCGAGGCGTGCTTCGAGTGCGGCTATGTCAGGTCGAACGACGTCAGCCACTAGTGCGCTCCCGGACGACCATGGCAGTTCTTGAACTTCTTGCCACTCCCGCAGGGGCACGGGTCGTTTCTGCCCACACCCACAAAGATGTCAGGGTCATCGGCCTTGCGATAGGTCATGGGCTTTGCAGGCTCAGTCGCCGCGGGACGGGCAGACGCAGAGGCCCGAGGGGCAGCCGGCGCAGACGAGCGCCCCTGGTCTCCGTCAACGTCCGCTGGCCCCGAGAAGCGAGCTCCGCGCAGGCCATCCGACTCCGGCATGGGTGCCGGCGCCGCAGCAAGCTCGAGATGCAGAATGGTGCGGAGGAAGTCCTCGTACATGGTGTTTACCAGCTCGGTAAACGCCGCGTACGCCTCGCTCTTGTACTCGACGAGGGGGTCTCTCTGGCCAAAGCCACGCAGCCCGATGCCCGTCTTGAGGTAGTCCATCTCCTGGAGGTACGCCATCCAGCGCGTGTCGATGACACGAAGCATCACCTGCGTCGTAAGCTGGTGCATGATCTCGGGCGACAGGCGCTCGGACTTCTCGTTGTAGCAGGTCTCGACAAAGTTGAAGACCACGTCGATGATGTCGCCCTGGTCCATGTCGGACGTGAGCTCGGAAAGGTCGGCGCGGCCCGTGAGCTCGATGACCCACTTGCGCAGGCCCTCGTAGTCCCACACATCGGTGCTTACGCCTTCTGGGCAGTACTCGGCAACCTTGCGCTGGACGGTGTCGTAGGTGACCTCGCTCACGTGCTCGGTGAGGTCCTTGCCGTCCAGGATCTTGTTGCGCTCCTCGTAGATGACCTGGCGCTGCTTGTTCATGACGTCGTCGTAGTCAAGAACGTTCTTACGCATGGAGAAGTTGATCTCCTCGACCTTGCGCTGGGCGCTCTCCACCGCCTTGGTGACCATCTTTGCCTGGATGGGCATGTCGGGCGGCATGTCGTACTTGGTCATCATGGCCGAGATGCGATCCATGCGGTCTCCGCCAAAGAGGCGCATGAGGTCGTCGTCCAGCGAGAGGTAGAACTGGGTCTCGCCAGGGTCGCCCTGACGGCCCGAGCGGCCGCGGAGCTGGTTGTCGATGCGTCGGCTCTCGTGGCGCTCGGTACCAATCACGCACAGGCCGCCTGCGGCAAGCACACGCTCTCGCTCTTCGGCGCAGAGGGCACGGGCACGCTTCATGGCGTCAAGAGCCGCCTCTTCCGAAACGGCGACCTGTCCCTCCTCGACCTCTCCGAGGCCGGGGAACGCACCACCCTGCTCGACGGTAGACACGGCGGCATTGAGCTGCTCGGCAGAGACGCCGTCCAGCGCATAGCCCTCATCGCGAAGATAGTCCAGGGCAAGGAAGCTCGGGTTGCCGCCCAGCAAGATGTCGGTACCACGGCCGGCCATGTTCGTCGCGATGGTTATGGCGCCCTCACGGCCTGCCTGGGCCACGATGGCGGCCTCGCGCTCGTGATGCTTGGCGTTCAGGACCTCGTACTCGCCATGGCGGACGCCGTGCTTCTCGAGGATGCGCGCAAGGCGCTCAGAGCTCTCGATGGACACCGTACCGACCAGGCACGGCTGGCCGGCGCGATGACGTTCGATGACCTCGTCTGCGACCGCATTGAACTTGTAGTCAATCGTCTGGAACACGAGGTCGTCGTGGTCCTGACGGATGACGGGGCGGTTTGGCGGAATGGCCTGGACCGGCAGGTTGTAAATCTCGCGGAACTCCGCGTCCTCGGTCATGGCGGTACCCGTCATGCCAGAGAGCTTGTCGTACAGGCGGAAGTAGTTCTGGAGCGTGATGGTGGCGAGGGTCTGGTTCTCCTCGCGGACATACACGCCTTCCTTTGCCTCGATGGCCTGGTGCAGGCCCTCGGAATAGCGTCTGCCCTCCATAATGCGGCCCGTGAACTCGTCGACGATCTTGACCTCGCCATCGACTACCACATACTGCTGGTCGCGATGGAACATGTACTCGGCCTTGAGCGCCTGCTGAAGGTGATTGACCAGCTGTCCGGAGGGATCGGCGTAGATGTCGTCGACGCCCAGGGAGCGCTCAATCTTGGCAAGGCCGACCTCGGTCGCGGCAATCGTGTGCTTTGCCTCGTCCATCTCGAAGTCAACCTCGGGCGTAAGGCCACGCACGGCGCGAGCGAAGTCC
>JAFUBJ010000548.1 GCA_017460265.1 Atopobiaceae bacterium
ATCTGGGTATCGACTTTGGTGGCCTGCACGCGGTCGAGGACTTCAACTTCATGGTGGGAAAGACCGAGATCGCGGGACTTATCGGCCCCAACGGTGCAGGCAAAACCACGGTGTTCAATCTGCTCACCAAGGTGTACCAGCCCACGCGCGGCGCCATCATCTTGGACGGCATCGACACGGCCAACATGACCACGCCGCAGGTCTGCCAGGCCGGCATTGCCCGTACCTTCCAGAACATCCGCCTCTTTGACTCGCTGACTGTTGAGGACAACGTCAAGATCGGCCTGCACAACCAGGTCGACTGTGGCATGTGGAGTGGCATCTTCCGGCTCCCCAAGTATTGGCTTGCCGAGAAGGAGTTCCACGACCGCGCCCTCGAGCTGCTTGACGTGTTCAACATGGCCGACCAGGCTGACGCACTGGCGGGGTCGCTGCCCTATGGCGCCCAGAGACGGCTCGAGATCGTGCGCGCGCTGGCGACCTCGCCCAAGCTGTTGCTCCTTGACGAGCCGGCTGCGGGCATGAATCCCTCCGAGACAGCGGAGCTCATGGAGAACATTCGCAAGATTCGCGACGAGTTCCAGATTGCCATCATGCTCATCGAGCATGACATGGACCTGGTCATGGGCATCTGCGAGGGCATTGCCGTGCTTAACTTCGGCAAGATCATCGCCAAGGGCACACCTTCAGACATTCAGTCAAACCCACAGGTGATTGAGGCCTATCTTGGCTCTCAGGATACCGATGACGTAACCTTGCGGGGCAAGGGCAGGAGGTTCCAATGAGCATGCTCGAGGTCCACGACCTTCATGTCTACTACGGCAGCATCCATGCCGTGAAGGGCGTCTCGTTCAACGTCGAGGCGGGCGAGATCGTGACGCTCATTGGCGCAAACGGTGCTGGCAAATCCACCACTCTCAACACCGTGTCGGGCATCATGCGCCCGCGGACGGGCACGATCGAGTTCGAGGGCGAGAGCCTTGTGGGCGTACCGGCGCACAAGATGGTCTCCCGTGGCATAGCGCTTTGCCCCGAGGGACGTCGCGTCTTTGGCAACCTGACGGTGCGCGAGAACCTTGACATGGGCGCCTTTACGCGTCCCGATGACGAGGCAAGGGAAACGCGCCGCGAGGTGTACGAGCGATTCCCTCGCCTTAAGGAGCGTCGCAACCAGCTTGCCGCCACGCTTTCCGGCGGCGAGCGGCAGATGCTCGCGATGGGGCGCGCGCTCATGAGCAAGCCCAAGCTCATCATGCTCGACGAACCCTCCATGGGCCTGGCGCCCATCCTCGTGCAGGAGATCTTCGACATCATCAAGGCCCTCAATGAGGACGGGACGACCGTGCTCCTGGTGGAGCAGAACGCGAGCAAGGCTCTTTCCATTGCCGACCGTGGCTATGTGCTCGAGGTCGGTTCTGTCTCGAAGACGGGTACTGGCGCCGACCTGCTTCATGATGACGATGTCCGCAAGGCCTACCTTGGCGGATAACACGTTGCATTGAGTCACAAAGCGAGGGTTCGGAATCCAGTTTTTGGTTGGGATTCCGAACCCTCGCTCATTTAAGTCCCAGATACTTGGGTTTCGTGGTAACAATTTGCCTCTATCGCGTGTGAGTGGGCAATCGAGAAGGTGCCGAGTCCTACATCGCAGCCTTGAAGGCGGCCAGCAGGTCTTCATACTCCTCGTAGGCGGGCAGATCGGGGTTGTCTGCCTTGATCTGGTCGGTCGAACGGAAGAGGAAGCCCGCCTTGCTCGCGCGAATCATGGCAAGGTCGTTGTATGAGTCGCCTGTCGCGATGGTGTCAAAGCCCATGCCCTGCAGGCCGCGGACGGTGGTGAGCTTCGACTGCTCGCAACGCATCTTGAAGTCCGTCACCATGCCATCGTCGTCTACCACCAGCGTGTTGCAGAAGAGCGTCGGCCATCCAAGCTTTTTCATGAGCGGCTTGGCAAACTGCTCGAAAGTGTCCGAGATGATGATTACCTGCGAGAGCGTTCGCAGCTCGTCCAAGAACTCGCGCGCGCCTGGAAGCGGATCGATGGTCGCAATGACCTCCTGTATCTGGCGAAGGCCCAGCCCGTGTTCGCGCAGGATGCCCATGCGCCACCTCATGAGCTTGTCGTAGTCAGGCTCGTCGCGCGTGGTGCGACGAAGCTCGGGGATGCCACTGGCCTCAGAGAAGGCAATCCAGATCTCTGGGACGACAACGCCTTCCATGTCAAGACAGCAAACGTTCACGGTGAAGCTCCTTTCAATCGGTACGAGGGATAAGGGATTTATAATCCGCACCCACGCACGTGTCGCTATGGTAGGACATCGAAACGGGCGGAGGCGCCACGCTCGCTTGCTCGCATGACCTTTGCCCAAAGCTCGGGCATGGTGGCGACTGCCGCGTCAATGACCTGCTGCGCAGACGTGTCCCCGTCGCATATGGCGAGCATAGCAGCACCTGAGCCAGATATGAGGAACGTGATTGCCCCCGCCGCGAGACATGCGTCCTGCAGGCGCTCGTAGTCAGGGATGAGCGGCGCGCGATAGGGCTCGTGTATGCGGTCGTGGCAGCAGGCGGCAATCTCTGCGGTACGGCCAGAGGCGAGTGCGCTCACCATGGCAAGGCACCGTCCCACCTGCCAAGACACCGAGCTCATGGGAACCATGGACGGCAGGGCCATCCGCGCGTCTGAGGTGAGCACCCTATAGGGTGGCGCCAGGCAAACAAAGCGCAGGTTGGGGGCAACGGGCCAGCGCGTGGTGACGGTCTGTCCGTCGTCTACATACGAGCTCACCAACCCACCCATCACGGCCGGCGCCACGTTGTCGGGATGTCCCTCGATGCGCGTGGCGAGGCTGAGGGTGAAAGGCCGGTCGATGTCGCGCCCTGCCAGCGCCTGTGCCGCAACGATGCCCGCCACCACACAGGTTGAGCTTGACCCAAGCCCTCCGGAGGCTGGGATGGGGGAGTCCTCGTGGATGTGGAGCGGGCACGCGTCCAGCCCTAGCGCGTCGCAGGCGGCAAGGTAGGACTTCCAGACCAGGTTGTCGGGCGTGTTGAAGCGCTCGTCGCAACCAGTCACCAACAGCTCGTCTGCCGGCTCGAAGACGAAGGTGGCATCCAGGTCGAGCGCAAGCCCCAACACGTCAAAGCCAACTCCAAGGTTTGCCGACGTGGCGGGCACGCGCACCGTTATGCGTCTTGGCTGCTTAGCTTGCGTCATGCAAAGACCCTCGTGCAGGCGTCCTCGACAAAGGCAGACATCTCGGCCTGGTCGCAAACGCCCGGATGCAGCTCGGGCGCGGTGCGCAGGGATGACAGCTGAAGGGGAGCGGCAACGCCCGTAAGCTCCTCAAGGCGGTCCATGCACGCAAAGCCGTCAAGGTCAGATACGTCGTGGCCCAATGCGGCAAGGACGTCCGCCGAGAACTTGTAGGGGTTGGCCGTCGAGAGGCAGACGCGCTGGCGACCAGCGCGCTCCATCTCATCCAGCACGCACTTGCCCACTGCCGTGTGCGGGTCAATGAGCACGTGCTCCTGCTCCCAGGTGTTGCGAATGGTGGCACGGGTCTCGTCGTCGGTGGCAAAGCCGCACGAGAAGGTCTCGCGCATGCGGTCCATGAGCTCTGCCGGGAGCGTATAGGTGCCCGTCGTGGAAAGGCTCGCCATCCAGCCCGCCACACGCTCGCAGTCGCCATCAGTGAGGTAGTACAGCAGGCGCTCGAGGTTGGACGACACAAGAATGTCCATGGAGGGGGAGATGGTCTTCACAAAGTCGCGACGGCGGTCATAGGTGCCGGTCTCGATGAAGTCGGTGAGGACCTTGTTGGTGTTGGAGGCAACGATGAGCTGGCCCACGGGAAGCCCAAGGCGCTTTGCGTAATAGCCTGCCAGCACGTCGCCAAAGTTGCCGGTCGGCACGCAGTAGTCGACCGCCTCTCCGCAGGTTACCTTCCCAGCTTTTACGAGCTGCGCATAGGCGTCAAAGTAGTACGTCACCTGGGGGACGAGCCTGCCGACGTTGATGGAGTTTGCGGAGCTGAGCACAACGTTGCGTCCGGCAAGGCGTGCCGCGAGCTCCGTGTCGGCAAAGATGCGCTTGACCTGAGTCTGGGCGTCGTCAAAGGTGCCGCGGATGCCGCATACGGCAACGTTTGACCCACGTTGCGTCACCATCTGCAGGCGCTGCACATCGGACACTTTGCCCGCAGGATAGAAGACGGTGACGCCCGTTCCCGGCACGTCCGCAAAGCCGTCAAGGGCAGCCTTGCCGGTGTCGCCGGAGGTCGCGGTGACGATCATGACGCCGCCTTGGTCCGCGTCTCCTGCGCGCGCCGCCGACATGAGGCGCGGAAGCATCTGAAGGGCAACGTCCTTGAAGGCGCAGGTCGGGCCGTGCCACAGCTCCAGGAGCCAATCGTCACCCACGGCAGACAGAGGGGTCACAGCCGGCGTGTCAAAGTTGTCGGCATAGGCGCCGTCGACGCAGGTTGCCACCTCGTCTGCGGTGTAGTCGGAAAGAAGCGTTCCCAAGACGTCGCGCGCGATTCCGTGATAACCCTTTTTGACTATCTCCGCTAGGTCAAGAGGGTCGTCACCAAGCTGGTCGCTCACGAAAAGACCACCATCAGGGGCAATGCCGGTAAGGATTGCTTGCTTGCTTGTTACGGAATCGTCAGCCGACCGCGTGCTGTGATAGAACTTTTTCACCGTGATGCTCCTTGCGTCCTCGCGTGGATGAGGTAATTGCAAGTATCATAACCTCTGCGTGCGCGGGCGCAGGCCTGTGTCACAGTATCGAAAGATTGGAACCACATGAAGATTGCGCTTCTCGGACACGGTGTCGTGGGTCGCGGCGTGGACGAGATCATCTCGACACGCGTCGACGGCATGGAGGTCTCTCGGATCCTCGAGCTGCCCGACCGGCTTACCGACCCTCGCATGACATCGCGCTTCGAAGACATAGTCGAAGACCCCACGATTGACGTCGTGGTTGAGTGCATGGGAGGCATCGAGCCTGCCCACACCTTCATCATGGGCGTCCTTACCGCCGGAAAGTCCGTCGTCACGTCCAACAAGGCCGTGGTGGCCGCCCATTTCGAGGAGTTCGCGCGTGCAGCAGACGAGCATGGCGCGGCCCTGCTCATTGAGGCCACCTGCGGTGGCGGCATCCCTTGGATCGCGAGCATCGAGAAGGCGCGTCGCATCGACGACATCACGTCCTTCTCGGGCATCATGAACGGCACCACCAACTATCTGGTTGACACGATGGCAAAGACGGGCGAGGACTTTTCGACGGTGCTTGCGCGTGCCCAGGTCCTGGGATATGCCGAGCGCGACCCGTCTGCCGACATCGATGGCATCGACGTCATGAACAAGACCATCATCGCCGCCTGCGTCGCCTTCCAGACGAGCTGCGTCCGCAGGTTCCCGGTCACGGGAATCCGGACCCTCACCAAGGCGGACATGCGCCTGTTTGCAGGCAAGGGTCGCGTGGTTAAGCTCCTGGGCCGTGCCGTCCAGCGTGACGGTCGCTATGCGGTGGCCGTCGAGCCGGTGGCGCTTCCCCAGAGCTCGCTCGAGGCAAACGTGCCCGCCAACTTCAACCTCGTCTCGCTCGAAGGCGCCACGGTCGGTCCGCTCAAGTTCTATGGCCAAGGCGCCGGCAGCCTGCCCACGGGCAACGCCATGGTGCAGGACCTTCTTGACCTGCGTGAGGGACGCAGGCCCCAATACGACTTCTCTCACGGCCTCAGCTACGACCCATCTCTTCTTGCGGGTGACTACGTGCTTCGAACTACGGGCACGGTGCCTGCGGATGCAATCCCCTTCGCAAAAGGGGCCTGGATCATGCGCAGCCGCACCGCCACCGAGGCACGCGCCATCTTTGAGAGGGCGCTTGCCACCGACCCCGCCTCGTTCATTGCCCAGTACCCACAGGAGGATTAGAAAACATGATAAAGGTCGCAAAGTTTGGAGGGTCGAGCGTCGCTGACGCCGGCCAGTTCAAGAAGGTCAAAGACATTGTCCGGTCTGACCCCGACCGGCGCTTTGTGGTCGTGTCTGCGGCGGGAAAGCGCTTTTCCGACGACAACAAGATCACCGACCTGCTGCTTCTTGTAAACGCCCACATCAACTATCACGTTGACTGCACGTCGCTTCTTGCCGACATCGAGGAGCGCTTTGTCGAGCTTGCCCGCGAGCTGGGCATCAAGTACCCCATCGCGCAGAAGTTCGAGGAGTTCTCGTCAGTCATCAAGAGCCTCTCGCCCGAGTACATCGTGAGCCGCGGCGAGTGGTTCACCGCCCGCCTGATGGCGGAATACCTGGGCTTGCCGTTTCTTGACGCGGCCGACGCGATAGTCTTCCACCATGACGGAACCATCGACACGGAGCGCACGGCGACCCAGGTCAAGGATGCCGTCCAGCGCCTTGGCTCGTTTGTCTTGCCGGGCTTCTACGGCGCTACGGTCGACGGCACGATCAAACTGTTCCAGCGTGGCGGCGGCGACATCACCGGCGCCATCCTCGCTCGCTGCCTTGACGCCGACGTCTACGAGAACTGGACGGATGTCTCGGGCTTCCTGTCTGCCGACCCGCGCATCGTCGATAACCCCCGCACCATCCACCGCATCACCTTCGACGAGATGCGCGAGCTTTCCTACATGGGCGCCTCGGTGCTTCAGGAGGAGGCCATCTTCCCCGTGCGCGAGGTGGGCATTCCCATCCAGATCAAGAACACCAACCGTCCCGACAAGCGCGGCACCATCATTCGCGAGACGGCCGAGGAAGGCGCGCAGGAGCACCTGATCACCGGCATCGCCGGCAAGAAGGACTTCCTTGCCGTGCACGTGCAGAAGGCGCACATGTCCAACGCGGTGGGCGTGATCCGCCGCGCCCTTGGCATCTTCGAGCGTTACGGCGTGTCGGTCGAGCACATTCCCACTGGCGTCGACTCCTTTGGCGTCGTGGTCAACGGTGCCGACGTCAAGGACACCATCTACTCGATCATCAACGACATGCAGCAGGAGCTCAAGCCCGACTCCATCAACCTGGTTGACAAGCTTGCGCTCATCTCGGTGGTCGGCCGCAACATGAGCCGCCGTCCGGGTACGTCGGGCCGCGTCTTTGGCGTGCTGGGCGAGGCAGGCATCAACATTCGCATGATCACGCAGAGCTCGCAGGAGATCAGCATCATCGTTGGCGTCAACAACGAAGACTTCGAGCGCGCGATCAACGTTATCTACGAGAAGTTCGTGTCGGACGAGATGGTCGACATGGTGAGGGGAGAGGTGCAATGAGCAAGAAGGTCGTAGGCATCCTGGGTGCCACAGGCGTCGTGGGACAGCAGATGCTCCAGTGCCTAGAAGAGCGTGACTTTCCGGTGAGTCGGCTCGTGCCGCTTGCGAGCGCACGTTCCGTTGGCAAGACCGTCACGTTCTGCGGCGAGCAGGTGCCGGTGGCGGAGGCCAAGCCCGATGCCTTCGAGGGCATTGACATCCTGCTGGGCGCCGCAGGCGACGCGCAGGCCAAGGAGCTCCTCCCGGAGGCGGTCAAGCGCGGTGCGGTCTGCGTCGACAACAGCCATGCATTCCGCATGGATGCCGATGTGCCCCTCGTCATTCCGGAGATCAATGCTGAGGACGTGAAGTGGCACCAGGGCATCATTTCCAACCCCAACTGCGCGACCATCATCGGCCTCGTTCCGCTGTGGCCGCTCCACCAGGCCTTTGGGCTGAAGCGCATCATCGCGAGCACCTATCAGGCCGCTTCTGGTGCGGGCAAGCCTGGCCTTGACGAGCTTCAGCGAGAGATGGCTGCCATCGGCGCAGGCGAGGAAGTGGGGGAGACCAAGCCCTTTGCCTACCAGCTTGCCGCCAACCTCATTCCGCAGATCAGCAGCTTCAAGGATGACGACTACACCGACGAGGAGCTCAAGATGGGTCGCGAGGGTCGCAAGATCATGCACCTTCCCAACCTGCGGGTGAACTGCACGTGCGTGCGTGTGCCTATCATGAGGTCGCACTCCGAGTCGATTACGGCTGAGTTCGAAAAGCCCATCACGCCGGAAGAGGCTCGCACGATTCTTGAGGCTGCGCCTGGAGTCAAGGTCGTTGATGACCCGGCCAACCTGCGCTATCCCATGCCGCTTGAGACCTCTGACCAGGACCTCATCTTTGTGGGACGTATCCGTCGCGACACGTCGGCACCGGATGGCGTGAACTCGCTCACGTTCTTCTGCTGTGGCGACCAGATCCGCAAGGGTGCTGCCACCAACGCCGTCCAGATTGCCGAGCTGTTGGTCTAAGGGACGAAACAGAGTTTGAGCTGCCGCCGCTTCTGTCCCTGTGTTTGAGGGCAGAAGCGGCGGCTTTTGTGTTTGGAGGGGCTTTCTGCGATGGTTCTGTCCTTGTGTTGAAGGACAGAAGAGGGAGTCCATCCGGACCAAAACCGGGTCTGCAACG
>JAFUBJ010000549.1 GCA_017460265.1 Atopobiaceae bacterium
ATGGAGACCTGTTCGTCCACCATGATTCCCGTGACCGGGACCGTCGTCCCCAGGATGGCGGCAAACGAGTCGATCGAGACCTGGCAATAAAGGTCGTCACCCTGCCGCTGGAAGACGTCGTGCGCAACGATGTCGATACGCACCACAAGGTCGCCGCCGCGATCGCCGCGCACGCCAGCCTCTCCCTTGCCCTCGACCGTGAGCGTCTGGCCCGCATGGACGCCTTGGGGCACCGTGACCTGCACGGTCTCGCGCGACGGCGTCCTTCCCTGTCCACCACAGGTCTCGCAAGGCTTGTCAATGACATGGCCCGTTCCGCCACATTCCGGGCAGGTCGACTGCGTCTGCATCGACCCGAAGATGGTCCGTTGTACCTCAACAACACGGCCAGAGCCGCCGCATCTGGAGCACACCTGCTCGTGTCCACCCTCAGCGGTGCCAGAACCATTGCAGTCGTCACAAGGGGCCAGGCGGTCGTACGCGACGGTCTTGGTGCAGCCCGCAGCCGCCTCCTCAAGCGTGATGCGCAGCGTGATGCCCATGTCACGACCGCGCGTGCGAGCTGCCCTCCCGCCTCCTGCGGCGGCACCGCCAAAGAAGGAGTCAAAGATGTCGGAGAAGCCAAAGCCAGACCCTCCGAAGATGTCTGACATGTCGACGTAGTCAGAACCAAAGCCTCCGGGACCGTCCGGCGTGCCATAGCGATCGTAGTTGGCGCGCTTTCTTTCGTCGGATAGGACGGAGTAGGCCTCGTTGACCTCCTTGAACGCCTCTTCTGCCCCCGCCTCCTTGTTCACGTCTGGATGCAGGGAACGAGCCTTCTTAAGAAAGGCCCGCTTAATCGTCTTCTCGTCGGCGTCACGCTCAACGCCCAACACCTCGTAGTAGTCTCGCTTCTGATCCACGCCTTACCAACCTTGCCTAAACACATTTACCTTACGCCACTATGGGTTACCTGCTAGCGGTATCCCCAAAGGGCGGCATTGCAGGAACTTACCAAGAAGAAGAACAGGGCAAACGTCAGCCCAGAGGAAGCACCCGACAAGACCGCGGAAAGGGCGTTGCGCCACCATCTCTGCCCATGGCCCGTAAGCGGCCCTCCCTGAACGAGCATTATCACGCCAAAGGCAAGAAGCACGATCCACCAGCCAAAGGTGGACATGACCGAGCCCCACAAAAGGCCCAGCAACATGAAGGGGATGGCAAAGCCAATCGTGTGGAATCCTCGTGCCTGCATGGGAGACACGTGCTCGGAAGGCACCGCCACCCGACAGACGAAGTCGCCGGACTCTGAGCCATTGGTGCCAGCGTTTCCCATACCAGAGATGCGAACGACGTCGCCGTCATGGCTGTCGGCAGGGATGTCGATGACAATTTCGGAGGCGGTGAGTACGCGCCCCGATCCGCCACAGACCTCGCAGGGATTGGCAACGACCTTGCCGGACCCCTCGCACTCGGGACAGGTTATGTCCATGACGCCAAACCCAAAGAGGCTCGCGAGGTCAACGGTCATGTGACCGGTTCCTCCACAGGTGGGGCACGTCTCAGCATGGGCAGACTCAACAGACCCCGTCCCATGGCAGTGGTTGCAGGTGGCGTACCGTTGGAAGGTCATGCCCCGACGCGCGCCGTTGTGCGCCATTTCCTCGTCGATGGACATCTCGTAGACAACGTCGGCTCCCGCCTTGGGCCGATACGCACGCGAACGACTTGCCGTGCGGCGCGACGTCGTT
Source organism: Atopobiaceae bacterium (assembly GCA_017460265.1). Lineage (GTDB taxonomy): Bacteria > Actinomycetota > Coriobacteriia > Coriobacteriales > Atopobiaceae > UBA1367. Next base: position 1,734 of record JAFUBJ010000549.1, read on the forward strand.
CCGAAGGGGAAGCCCCAGTCAAAGGGAGAACCTCCAAAGGGATCCTCTCCATATGACCCTGACCCGCCATACGAGGACGTGGACGAGCCATAGCCTGCAAAGGGCGCTCCTGAACGCATGGCGTCATAGCGCCTGCGCTTGTCAGCGTCGGAGAGCACGGCGTAGGCCTCCGACACCTCCTTGAACCTCTCTTCTGCGTCAGGTTCCTTGTTCACGTCAGGGTGGAGCGTGCGAGCCTTCTTCTGGAAGGCCTTGCGGATCTCGTCGGTTGTCGCAGACTCCGAGACGCCCAGGATGGAGTAGTAGTCTTTCTCGTTCATAGAGGCCATAGCGGCTTCCGTTCTGTGCGATTGCCAATGCGCATACGGATGAGATTGTACCCAACTGGTGCCGACACCTAACAGGTTATGAATCCATTGAGTATCAACGACACAATTGACAAGGCCACGCGCGTGATGTTGGGGGGCTTTGCGTACGCTATGTGGATAGCTCCCTGACCTCTCCGTCGGCAAGGTCCCACAGCATTCCATAGAGCTCGTTTCCCAAGAGCCATCCATCGTGCGTGGGGACGAAGCGGCCGTCTCTCCAGGTGGCAAGGCCCCTCTTACAGGCAGACGCTAGGGCATCGTCAACCTTCTTCTTGCCAAGCGCTTGACGGGCATGATCCACCAAACCCGGTCCGATGCCTTTCGTCATGCGCATGCCAAGCATAAGATCCTCTGCGGCGGCCTGAGCATCGTCCAAACACTCGACGTCAAATGAGAGCCCCTCGAAGCCTGCCGCCCGCGCGAAATCGTCACGCGGGCTTGTCATGGTCAGCCTCACGCGAGCGGCTCTATCGGGAAGCTTGGGCAGACTACCACTGAGGGAACGCAGCCGGTCGTAGTCCTCACTCGTCAGCATCGAAGAGGCGCCCGTGCCCAAGCCAAGGTAGGGCCTAGCCGTCCAGTACGACTGATTGTGTTGGCATGCCTTGCCGGGAAGTGCGTAGCTTGCCACCTCATACCGGGCAAATCCCGCCGCCTCCAGAGCATGCTGTGCTTGGTCCATGCGTGACGCCTGGACTTCCGGAGCGTTCCAGGAGGGCTCGTCGTCCCCCACCATACGCGCAAGCTCGGTGCCATCCTCAATCTGAAGGGGATAGACGCTCACATGGCCCACCCCAAGACCGATGGCGGCCCCCAATGTCTGGCGCCAGCTTTCGTCGGTCTGCAAGGGAACGGCGCACATGAGATCCACCGACACGTCAAATCCCATCGATACGGCAGCCGCAACCCTTGCCCTTGCCACATGGGCATCGTGCAGCCTTCCCAGTGCCTCGAGTTCCTCATCCTGGAGGCTTTGCACTCCAATGGATAGACGCGTGACGTTCACATCATAAAGGGCGCTCAACACCTCGTCGGAAAGCGAGTCGGGGTTAGCCTCACACGTAAGCTCAGAAATGCCGGGCGCGGCGGCACGCAGGCTAGCTGCAAGGTCACCTAGGCAAGCGGCACCAAGCATGGTCGGTGTCCCGCCTCCAACGTAGGCTGTCTCACACTTCTCTAGAAGCCCAACGTGGACAGCCTCGCCAATGCGATCGACAAGCGATCGAACATATCGGTCCATCAACGAATCGTCTCGCGCTGTCGCCCATGACGAGAAGTCACAGTAGGCACATTTGCGTACGCAGAACGGCACATGTACATAGAGCGCCTGAGCAGAATCCGCATGAAGACGCGCTTGCCATAAGGTTGCGGGGGAACCGCAGACGCCTCCGCTATCCATCATGGCCTCACCCAATCCGCTTCTTTAGACGCACGATGCGAACGACGGACTCGTCAATCCGCCTCTCCGAGAGGCGCCCCGACAACACCGCGTCAACGATCCCGTCGAAAACTGCGTACCAATTCTCCGGAGTCAAGATGAGGTCGCATCCAGCCTCCAAGGCAAGTACGCCCAGCTCCTCCTGCGGAAAGAGGTCGTCCACCGCAGCCATCACCATAGAATCGGTGATGATGGCCCCACCAAAGCCCAGCTCCTTACGCAGGACGTCCGTCACCATGATGTGGCTGAGGGATGCGGGCATCGAAGGATCGATGCTCGTGCAGGTCATATGCCCCACCATGACAAGAGGCGCGTCCTCCTCCACCGCAGCCGCAAACGGGACGAGCTCACGCTCCCTCATTTCGTCAAGACCCTTGCCAAGGTAGATGCTCTCGACATGGGAGTCGCCTACGGCCCCTCCGATGCCTGGGAAGTGCTTGGGCGAGCAGAGAGTCCCCGCACGGCTAAAGCCTCGCACCTGCGCGGCAACCATCTTGGCAACGAGGTGCGGATCACCGCCAAACGATCGCAGATACACAAAGCTGCCCTCGTCATCCGTTATGTCCGCAACGGGGGCAAAGTCCAGGTTGACACCAATGTCGCGCAGGTACGATCCCACGCGGTACGCCTCGCTCTCGGCAAGGTCGGCATTTGCAGTATTGCCCAGATCGCGCATGTTGCCAGGGTCCTCAACTCCAAACGAGGCCTTGTCAGCCACTCTGACGACCGTGCCGCCCTCCTCGG
>JAFUBJ010000550.1 GCA_017460265.1 Atopobiaceae bacterium
TACATGCTGAACTTCACGCTGGCTGAGAACGATGCGTTCAAGGTAGTGAAAGTCGAGGGCGAGAGCCAGACATGGTACCGGGAAGGTCCAAAAAGAGCGTCAGCTCGTTCACAAGCTCGCGGAACTGCTTGACGGAGGTGTCCTTGTCGCGCAGGATGTGCAGCTTATGCTGCACCAGCGGGTGGTCGACAACAACGAGGCGGTCGGAATCAAAGTCATGTGTGCCTGCCATAAGTATCCCTTCGTTCCAGTATCGGTTTGTAGTGGATTGTAGCCCTCCTTGGGGCTAGCGCTTCTTGCGGCGCTTCTTGCGGCGCGCCTTACGGCGCTCGTCACGGGCGCGCAGCCGCTCACGCACCTGCTCGTCATGGCGCTCCATCGCCCCGCCCTGCGTGTGCCACTCGACCTTATCCTTGGCGCGCCAATAATCGAGCTGACGCTGCGCCTCGGCCGAATAGTGCTCGAACTCAAGGTTGTTGTCGCGGTGGATCTCCATACGCTTCTCGTGAACCACAAACGAGAGGTCTTCCTTGCCCGCAAGGGCTCGTGACGCCCGGTTGATGATATGGACGGCAAACAGCAGGATGATGGCGCAGATAACCACGGCCGAGATGGCGTTGAGACGAGCGCGGAGCCACAGGTAGTCGTCAACGGCATAGAGCGCAAGCGCCGCCGCCTGCAAGGAGTACAGGGACACGAGCGCGCACGCCATGGACACCTGCTTGCTTGCAGATATGAGCGGGCTTTCGAGCTTGCGATATTCGATGAGGTTGGCGATGCTCGTGTAGACAGACCAGGCCGTGAACGCGCCAACGACATAGATCATCGAGCCTGGGTAGACCGGATGCTCCCCCGCGTAGTTGACCACCAGCGCAAGGAATGCGACGGCAAACATAAGCATGATGAGGAGGTGGCCGCAGTTGCGATAGCGTTCCAGCTCCTCGCGGCCATCGGCTGCGTCGGGACGAAGGAAGCGCAAGATGATGAGGCGCGTCGTGGTAACCATGATACCGTAGAGGGCAAGGGCCATGAACCATACGCGGTTGTAGCGGATTGCCTGCAGCGTTTGGTAGAGCGAATAGACCACGTTGATGGCAACCGAGAGACGCACGGACGCCTCGGCCCTAAACCACGCGTCATCCTGGTAGTTCTTGACAACCGCAAGTGCGCGCTCGCGGGCGCGCTCGATGGCCTCGCGCTGCTTGTCAAGCCACTTTGCCTCGACATAGGCATCGGCAGTCGCAATCAACGACTCGTCAAGTCCTTCGACACCCGTCACAACCTTGGGCTCTTCTGTCGTTGTCTGCTGCTCGCTCATATGTTCTCGCGTCTCAAGCGGGGCCCTATGGGCGCAGAGTGAGATACATATCTTTACGATGCCAAAGCAAACGTGAACAACCTGTGACTTTTCGGCAAACGGGAAGCCGCCGAGGGCATTGGCTCCCGGCGGCATACAAACTCATGTCAGAGTCAGGCTATTGCGAATCTAGCACCACTTATCCAAGCTCTGGGTAGAGCGGATGGGCATCAAGAAGTGACGCAACCTCGACCTTCACGGAGGCCATGGTGGCCTCGTCACCCAAGTGACAGACGACCTCGCCAATGAGCTGGCCGATGCGCTCCGCCTCATCCTCGCCAAACCCACGCGTCGTCATGGCGGCAGATCCCACGCGGATGCCGCTCGTCACAAAGTGGGAGCGCTTCTCGCCGGGAATCGTGTTCTTGTTGACGGTGATGCCTACCTCGTCAAGGGCGATCTCGGCCTCCCTTCCCGTCACATCACCAATGGAGGTCAGGTCAACCAGCAGCAGGTGGTTATCGGTGCCGCCCGTAACCATGCGTAGGCCCTTTGACTCCATGCCGCGGCCGAGGGCCTTGGCGTTGATGCACACCTGGTCGATGTAGGTCGCAAATTCGGGCTGGAGCGCCTCGCCAAAGGCAACGGCCTTACCAGCGATCACATGCTCGAGCGGACCACCCTGGCTGCCAGGGAACACGGCAGAGTTGAGAGCCTTGGTATAGGACTCGTCGTTCCACAGGATGAGGCCGCCACGGGTGCCACGCAGGGTCTTGTGCGTGGTGGTGGTCACCACGTCGGCATAGGGGATGGGGCTGGGATGGGCGCCCGTCGCCACAAGACCCGCAATGTGGGCCATGTCAACCATGAGCTTGGCGCCGTTGTCATGCGCGATCTGCGCAAAGCGCTCGAAGTCAATGATGCGCGGATAGGCCGAGGCGCCCGCAATGATGAGCGTGGGCTTGTACTGCTCGGCCTTGGCGGCAACGTCGTCGTAGTCGATGCGCTCGGTCTCGGGGTGCAGACCGTAGGCA
>JAFUBJ010000052.1 GCA_017460265.1 Atopobiaceae bacterium
CAACACCGATCTTGGACACCCGGGACGGAGGGACAGCGGGGACGGCACGAGATTTTAAAATTCCCCCTAGACAAGCGTCCGCGTTTCTGTGTAGAATAGCTTCTGCACCAGCACGGGGTGTTAGCTCAGTTGGTTAGAGCGCCGGCCTGTCACGTCGGAGGTCGAGGGTTCAAGTCCCTTACATCCCGCCATTGCGCGCACAGGCCCCGGAAACGGGGCCTTTTCTTTTATCGGGAGGAACACCGTGAGCCACAGGACCCCACTAGCGGTCTTTGACCTTGATGGGACGCTCATCGACGGCCAGTCAGGTTCGCTCATCTCGATCTACCTTCTTGCTCACAAGGTCGTCTCGCTTCCGAGGGCTGCCCGCCTTGCGTGGTGGGGCGCCCGCTACAAGCTCCATCTTCCCCAGAGGCAAGACGAGCCGCGCGAGGTCATCCTCGCGGCGCTGAACCAACGAACCCCAGAAGAGATCCGGCAGACGATGCGCGGCTTCCACGACGAGGTCATGATCGAGCGCTACCGGCCAAAGGGCGTGTCCGAGGTCAGGCAGCGCGCGTCCGAGGGCTGCGTGACGCTTCTGGCGTCGGCAACCTTCCGCGATGTCGCAGAGCGCGCTGCAGAGCATTTGGGCATGGACGGCTTTGTGGCAACAGAGATGGAGCGTGACGCGTCCGGTGACTACACGGGACGTGTCGAAGGCGACGTCACCGAGGGCAAGGCAAAGTTGGACGCCGTTATCAGATGGGCCAACGACCGCTTTGGCGCCGATGGTTGGTACGTCAAGTACGCGTACGGTGACCACGGCAGCGACGCCCCGCTCCTTTCCATTGCTCGACATCCCTTTGCCGTCGAACCAAGTTATTTAATGAAGTTAATCGCAAAGCAGCGTAAATGGACGATACTTAAATGGGGGACTAGCTCATAGCGGTGCTTTCTGCCGTCCAAGGCTCGTCTCCTGCGCAATCGGCCTGGCGGCGGAAGGGGACGCCATGGAGATCTCAAGAAAGACCGACTACGCCATTCGCATGCTTGCTGAACTCGTACGAAGTAACGGCTCCGTGATTTCTGTCCGTTACGCGGCCGAGAAGAATGACGTGCCGTACTCTTTTGCACGTTCTATACAACATGACCTCGTTCAGGCGGGGATTGTGTCGAGCGTGCGGGGCAGTCGCGGCGGTATGAAGCTGGCGGTTGATCCAAAGCGGACATCTATGCGCCAGATCGTAGAAGCGATTCAAGGGCCCATCTGCGTGGGCGAATGCAATGATAGTATGTCCGAAGAGGAGAACTGCCCCCTCAAGAGAGGCTGCACGTTTACGGCCATCTGGTGTGAGGCTGAGCGCCTGCTTCGCGACTTCTTTGATGCGGTGACCTTGTATCAGGCTGTCATTGAGCAACGCTGCCCATACCTGGTAGGCGGCAATGCCTTTGTTGCCCTCACTCCGGAGGAGAAGGGGCTTGTCAGTGAGGGGGCACCGGCAGAGGGGTAGCGCCAGGTGTCAGGCAGACCAATCGAAGAGAATCCGGAGCACGGTCCTGAGGCCGTGCTCTCTCCACAGCTTGCGAGCTTCAGGAGCCGTGTCCTTGAGCGCGGCGTCGATCTCTACCGCGACCTGCCATGGAGAAGGTCGCGCGATCCGTATGAGGTGTGGATCTCTGAGGTCATGCTCCAGCAGACGCAGGTCAGCCGTGTGGATGGCAGGTGGCAGCGCTGGCTCGAGCGCTTTCCCAACGTGAGGTCGCTTGCCTCGGCGGATGCCGCGTCCGTGTTGGACGAGTGGCAGGGCATGGGCTACAACCGTCGTGTGCTATCGCTCTGGCACGCGGCGCAGCAGGTGGTCAGCATGGGCGGAGAGCTGCCAAGCGACGTGGAGGGGCTGGTGGCGCTCCCTGGCATTGGCCCTGCGACCGCCGCAGGCATCCGTGCCTTTGCGCTTGACCTTCCCGGCGTCTACCTCGAGACAAACGTGCGGACGGTCTTTCTCCACGAGCTCTTTCCCGAGGCTCAGAAGGTGCCGGACCGCGAGCTGGTGCCCTTGGTGGACGTGTGCTGTCCGCCGGATGCCAGCAATCCCGCCGACGACCCTCGTACCTGGTACTTTGCGCTGCTCGATTACGGAGCGTGGCTCAAGAAGATGGTGCCCAACCCCTCAAGGCGCTCGAGCACGCACGTGAGGCAGTCGCGCTTTGAGGGGTCGCACCGGCAGCGGCGCGCCATGCTCGTGCGGGCGCTGTTGGCGCATGGCGAGGGAGCGAAAGCCACAGAGCTGGCAAGGATGCTCTCCGACGAGGAGCGATTGCACGGCCGTGCCGACATCGGCGAGGACGAGGTCAACGCGCTTCTTGAGGAGCTTTCGCGCGAGGGGTTCTGCTCCTGTCGTGAAGGTCGCTGGGCCATCTAGTCGCTTTGTGTCACGAGAGCGGTTAAGATAGAGAGCAGGCTGGTGTGGGGCCGGCCCGCATTGCTTGCGATGCACCCATAAGAGAGAGGAGTTCCCATGGCAGTAGATTTCGAGAGCTCGCAGACTAAGAAGAACCTTGAGGCCGCCTTCGCGGGCGAGTCCCAGGCAACCAACAAGTACGCTTACTTCTCGAGCAAGGCCAAGAAGGAAGGCTACGTCCAGATTTCCGAGATTTTTGCCGAGACGTCCGGCAACGAGCGCGAGCACGCCAAGCTCTGGTTCAAGTACCTGCACGGCGGAGAGGTGCCGAGCACCCTCGACAACCTGCTTGCAGCAGCTGCGGGCGAGAACGACGAGTGGACGAGCATGTATCCCGAGTTCGCCAAGGTTGCGGACGAGGAGGGCTTCAAGGAGATTGCGGCCAAGTTCCGTCTGGTTGCCGCCATCGAGAAGGCTCACGAGGAGCGCTATCGCAAGCTCGCCGAGCGCGTCGAAAAGGGCGAGGTCTTTGAGC
>JAFUBJ010000551.1 GCA_017460265.1 Atopobiaceae bacterium
AGGGGTACGCCCGCTTCAGCACCGTGGGGATGTGGCCTAGCTGGCTGTGCCTTGCTCCTCCGCCCAACCAAAGATGTCCAGCACGCGCGCGGGGGCGTCCGTCAGGGTGGAAAGGAAGAACGTCGCGTGCGCGTCGGCGTCCGCTATGGGAACGGCGACGCGGTCGAAGCCGCTCCTGACCATCTGGGTGATGTTGGTCACGAAGCTGATGAGCTCGGTCGAGCGCACCAGCTGTTCGAAGACCGACCGGTCCGCCTGCTCCACGATGTTGGCGTGGGGCATGTTGCGCCGCAGCATCTCCATCCAGAAGCCCACCTCTGAGAGCACGAGGAAGCTCTCGCCGTCGAGGTCGGCGAACGAGAGCGTGCCGCGCGACGCCAGCGGGTGGCCGGGCGGAAGGAACGCGTGGAGGTCCTCAACCATGATCTGTGTGGAGCGCATGGTGGGCAGGATCATGGGTCTGAGCGTGATGGCCAGGTCCACAGAGCGGTTCATGAGGCGCCGTTCCACCTCGTCCTCGGGCAGGGTCACTGGGTTGAGGAGCGTTCCTGGGAAGCGCTCTACGGTGAGCGCGGTGAGGTGCCAGACGGGCGCCGGTGCCACGGTTCCCACCAGCAGCGTGCGCTGACGGCGCGCGAGGTCGGCGAAGGCGTCGAGCATCATGCGCTCGTCCCGCAGGAGGTTGCGCGCGTGGTCGACGGCCAGATGACCCGCGTCGTTAAGCACCGCGGAGTTGTGCGTGCGCTCGAAGAGCTCCTGCCCCAGCTCGCGTTCCAAGCGCTTGATGGAGCGCGAGAGCGCCGGCTGCGAGAGGTGCAGCTCGTCGGCGGCTGCCGATATGGTCCCACGCCGCGCGATGGCGTCCAGTTGGCGCATCTGTTCCAGTTCCATAGTGTCCCCTCTCAACGAGGAACCATGATAAACCCGCACCAGTGAGACGAGGCGCGCATAGCGGGTGAGTGACATGCGTATGGCGCATGGCCGAGGATGGGTGCCATGAACTCGTACGGAGGGGATTGCGCGACCACCTTGCGTGAGGTGCATGCTGGCTTGACGAAAGAGTCGGCTGAGATGGGCATGGCAGGGGCCATACTTGAGTCAAACGGAATGACGTCGAAAGGACCCCACCATGGCAGACAAGGTAACCGCCGGCCGCGACCGCCTCGGGCATCTCGCCCCCACGTTCGCCCACCTCAACGACGACGTCCTCTTCGGCGAGGTGTGGAGCCGCGAGGAGGAGCTCTCTGCACGCGATCGCTCGATGATCACCATCGCGGCGCTCTTCTCGGCAGGCCTCTACCCGCAGCTGCAGAGCCACCTCAAGCTGGGCAAGGCGCACGGCATCACCAAGCAGGAGGCCATCGAGATCGTGACGCAGCTTGCCTTCTACTGCGGCTGGCCTAAGGCTTGGAGCACCTTCCCCATGATTGACGAGATCTGGGCAGACGAGGCGTAAATTGGCTTAGAAGTACGGCAAGGATACGCTCGACCGTACGGCAGGGCGGTGGGGACCGCCCGAGAAGAGGAGAGGCTCATGAGCAAGGTTGTGGTACTTGAGGGAAGCCCTAAGAAGGGCGGCAACACCGATCTGATGGCAGAGGCGTTTGCGCAGGCGGCCGAGGCAGCAGGTCATGATGTGAAGGTCATCCCGGTCGGGCGCATGAACATCGACGGCTGCCGAGGCTGCCGCGCCTGCTACAAGGCGGGAAAGCCCTGCGTGTTTGGCGACCAGGACGAGTGGAACGGCATTGCGCCCGGCATTCTGGCGGCCGATGCGATCGCCTTTGCCACACCGGTCTACTGGTTTGGCTGGACGGCACAGGCCAAGGCCGTGCTCGACCGCATGTTCTGCTTCCAGCCCAAGGGTGAGGAGTTCCAGGGCAAGAAGGCCGCCTTCTTCAGTGCGGCGGCCGACGGCGAAGACGTCTTCGAGGCGCCCAAGATGGTCTTCGAGAAGTCTGCGGCGCTCAATGGCTGGGAGGTCATCGGCGAGGTTTGCGCCGCCAGCTGTGGTGCGCATGGCTCCGTGAGGGAGACCGACTATCTCGCCCAGGCAGCAAAGGTGGCCGAGAGACTCTAGCCGAGATGCCGTTGTGCTGGTAGCGGGGAATCCCGCTATTCAAACATCACATGCGCTTCCCACCGACCTCTCCTTCGGTGGAAAGCGCTTTTTTACCTATGCGTCGGCTGCATACTGGATGAGCCAGAGGGTAGGGTGGCATAAGTCGTTGACATGGGATGATAGAGCTGCAAAGAACTCATATGAGAGGAGCACGTTATGTCTATTCTACTCATCAATGGCAGCCCTAATCCTTCCGGCAACACGGCGCGCCTGGCGGCACAGCTTCTGGCCGGCAAGACTTACGACACCATCGAGCTCGGCACCACCAAGGTCTACGACTATGGCCAGAGCTTCGCTGACGATCAGTTTGATGAGGTCGCGCAGTCCCTGAAGGCCGCCGACACCATCGTCTTTGGCTCGCCCATGTAC
>JAFUBJ010000552.1 GCA_017460265.1 Atopobiaceae bacterium
ACCGCGATCGCCGAGTGAGCATGGCCCTTTGCGCGGCGTCGCTCGCCCTCCCCTTCCTCACCCTGTCACTGCTTGGAGCAGGCGCACCTCCCATCCTGCTTTGGTCGCTGGAATACCTGCTCTTCGGCTTCTTCACGGTGTTTCGCGTGACGCTGACGGCAGATTTGGCAAGGCGTGAGGGCTTGCCATGGGTCGCGGCACTGGGCATGCTCTTTGGCCGTATCGGGGATGCTTTCGGGACGGAACTATCCCTTTCGCTCGCACACTGGCCACTCGTTCACGTTGCCGCGACCACCATGGTCTTTGCCATCTCGATGGCACTCATGTTCATGTTGGAGCAGAAGCTGTACAACGCGCCCCCTGAGGCTGTCGAGCCCAAGCGAGACGAGAGTGAGCTGTTCGCGCAGTTTTGCACCGACCATGGTCTCTCAGCGCGCGAACGCGAGGTCCTGCCCCTGCTCATAGCTGGCAGGACCAACGCGGAAATCGCAACCGAGCTCTTCGTGACCGAGCGCACCATCAAGTATCACGTGCACAACATCATGGAGAAGACCGGCTGCACAAGCCGTCTTGAGGTTGTCGACAGCTACCTTACCGGCATGCGCTGACAGGGAGCTATGCGGTGGGCGCCCTGGAGGGTCCTATGCCTGCTCACTGCCGTCAAGCCAACGCCTTCGGCTGTAGAAGTTCCACGTCGTAACGCAAAGGCTAGCGAGGACCTTTGCCACCGAGACCGTCAGGCGCGTCGTTCCCAGCAAGCGAACGACGACCTCCACGATGACCTCGTTGATGATCATGCCCACAAACAGCAGGCCAAAGAAGGCGAGGAACTCCCCCATCCGAGACCAGTCCTTGCGATGCGTGAAGACATAGCGCATCTCGACAAAGTACGTGAAGAGGTTGACCACCACAAAGGATATGCCCGCCGCATCGACGGGACGCATCCCCAGATGAAAGGTGAGCAGCATGAGGATGAGGTAGTCGAGGGCAAAGGCAATGGCTCCCACAATGGAGAACTTCTCTACCTGCTCGACCAGCCTGCTCACGTTCGCTCACCTCCAACAAGCAAGCATTATGGCACGGCAAGATTTCGGTTTGGGTACCTGTACCCACAGATGTTACGTCAAGTCACAAACTACCTGTGACAAGAGCCGACTAATGATTGATTAGTCAGCCCTCCCAAACCCCTGTGTATTCGACCCCATCCAGGACAACTGACTAATGTTTTGTTAGTCAGCTCTCCTTACCTGTGCTTATCTGCCAACCTTAGAGATGGACCTTGACCTTCCCCTTTGGCACCCCTATCCCAAAGAGTGCCGCATTGATGCCCACGCCACAACGCGTGGCTTTGAGCAACCTCTTGAGCAGGTTTCGAGCCACACCATCCGTCGGCATCTCCTGCCCAGGGGCTCGAGGAACCCCATCAAGCAACGCGATCTTCTCCTTCAGCTTGGGATAGGTCATCAGCTCGTCCACGTTAAGGACATAGATGGTCCACCCTTTATGGGCAAGCGCCTCGCGTCGCTTGCGATCGTGTTCCGCATCACGGTGGTAATTCACACCGTCAAACTCGATGCCAATCAATGAGTCGGGATAGGCTGTGTCAATACGCGGCTCATCGGTTCCCGCTATGCGTGCCTCTGCAGCACTCAGCTTGACCTTGTGGTTGAGCTCAGGCACCACCAGCCCAAATCCCCCAAGGTCGTTAGGCAGGTTGAGCATGCAGGAGACAACCGTCTCCATCGGGCTTGCGCTTCCGTCACGTATCCACTGCAGCGCTGTGCGTGCCGCATCGGCTCCTTGCATCCCGCTCACGCCTGTTAGCACCTCTCTCAGTCGTGACACGCTGGTGAGCGCCGGTCTTTCGTAAAACCCAGAGATCATCTGTGCAAAGTGGGAGTACGTGCCACATAGCTCATGCCCGAGCACCACCGCACCAACGAGGGAGGTCTCCCCTGCCATCTGAATAAAGGTAAGCTCGGGTCCAGCGGTGTACACGTCACCACTAACCAGGCGCACCAAGCCAGCAGGCAGCTTATCAAGATGGCTGCGATGCACCTGCATCGCGTCGTTACCGCTGGCATGTCGCGCAGACGGGACCGTCTTATGAAAGGGGCGCTGCAGAAGCCCAAACGCACGAAGGTCCTTCTCTGAAAGCCTGCGTCCCGCACGGGCAAACTGATCTATAGAAAGAACCTCGCGTACGGAAGACGCGCGGTCTACCTGGGGAGGGACAGAGCGCAGGCGTTCGAGCGATGAGTTATGGCTTAGCAGAATGGACATGAGAGTCCTCTCTCATTTGACAACGCTGCAGGTTTGGGATGGTGCGAAACCAGTTCGCGAAAAGGCTGTAGCTATGTGATAAATATATCTCGTCAAATGAGGGTTGTCAATCTCCTCACCATGACATCTTGAGGGTATGCTTTCCCCGTAGGAGCCTTGTCGGGTGAGCGGAGGTCAAGCCTATGTCACTGACCGAAAACGCGTTGTATGCCCTGCTTGATAAGTGGGGCATACCCTATGAGGCGGCTCAACATGAGGCGGTCATGACCGTGGCGGAGGCGGCTAAAGTCGTGCCTGACCAAGGCGTCGCCACCAAGAACCTCTTTTTACGCGATGACAAGAAGCGGCAGTTCTTTCTGGTATGCGCCTTGGTAGAGACAAAGGTCGACCTACGACATCTTCACGAGCGCCTGGGGAGTAGGCGACTTTCCTTTGCAAGCGAAACTCTGCTTCGCGACAAACTCGGCCTTAAGCCAGGATCTGTCACACCGTTCGGCGTGCTCAACGACAGTGCTCACGAGGTGACGCTCGTCTTTGACGAGAACTTGCGTCATGCACGATTTGACGCACACCCACTGGTGAACACAGCAACCCTGTTTGTAGAGATGGATGACGTGCTTCCTCTCTTCGAGGAGTATGGCACACGGGTCCTCTTTTGTGACCTTACGTGAGTGGGAAGAGCTGACTAACAAAACGTTAGTCAGTTCTCCTCGTCAGGGTGAAAACCATGGGAGTTGGGGAAATTTGACTAACAAAACGTTAGTCAGACCTCCCTTCGCCCCCAGTAAGACATCACTCAGGCAAACTGCGAGTTATAGAGCGCCGCATACCTGCCATCCAGCGTCATCAGCTCGTCATGGGTTCCCGCCTCAAGGATGTCTCCGTGCTCTATGTACAAGATCTTGTCCGCATCGCGAATCGTCGAGAGACGATGCGCGATGACAAAGCTCGTCCTCCCCTGCAGCAACGAAGCCATGGCCTCCTGAATCACCTGCTCAGTGCGTGCGTCCACGTTTGAGGTCGCTTCGTCCAAGATCATGATCTCGGGATCGGCAACAAGCGCGCGGGCAATGGTGAGCAGCTGTCGTTCGCCCTGGCTCACGTTTTCGGCACCCGAGGAAAGCACCATGTCATAGCTTCCGGGCATCGTGCGAATGATGGAGTCGACGCTCGCAGCCTTTGCGGCACGCACCACGTCCTCGTCAGTTGCCCCCTCGCGCCCGTAGGCAAGGTTGTCTCGAACGGTGCCCTCAAAGAGCCACGTGTCCTGCAGCACCATGCCAAAGCGGCTGCGCAGCTCGGCACGGGCCATCTCGCGGGAAGGCACGCCATCCACCACGATGTCGCCCCCGTCAACCTCGTAAAAGCGCATGAGGAGGTTCACGAGCGTAGTCTTTCCCGCACCGGTGGGCCCAACGATGGCCACCTTCTGGCCAGGCTCCACCGCAAAGCTCACGTCATGCATCAGCTCCTTGCCCGGCGCATAGCCAAAGCGCACGTGCTCGAAGGCAACGCGCCCCTCGCTCGTGTCGGGAACGCGCACCTGGTCGGGGTCCGGAAGCTGCTCGGTCGCATCAAGCAAGTCAAAGATGCGCTCGGCCGCAGCCATCGCGGCGGCAAGGCCTCCCGCCATGGCGGCAATCTGCGTAAACGGCTGCGAGAACTGCCGCGAATACTGCAGCATGGCCTGCACGTCGCCCACGGTGATGCGTCCCTGAAGCGCAAAGAGGCAACCAAGCGCCGCCGAAAGCGCATATCCCAGATTGGTCACGGTCGTCGTGATGGGCCGCACCGCACCAGAGGTCACCGACGCCTTGCGCGCAGTAGTGGCCAGCCGCTCGTTCAGCTCGTCAAAGCGCTCAATCGCGCGCGCCTGGTAGTTGAACGCCTGGACCACGTTCTGCCCGTCGTAGAGCTCCTCGATGTAGCCGTTAAGGTCTCCCAGCTGGCTCTGCTGGTCGGCAAAGTAGGTGCGGCTCTTGGTGATGACGCCCAGCGACGCCACAAGCGACACGGGCACCATCAGCACGGCAATGAGGGTCAGCCATCCCGAGATGCGCACCATCATGACGAAGATGCCCACCACCATGACGAGTTGGCTCACGAGCTGCGTAAGGTTACGGCTGATGGCGCCGTCAACCATGTCCACGTCGTTGGTGATGATGGAGAGGATCTCTCCGCTGGTCCGCGCGTCGTAGTAGTCAAGCGGCAGACGATGCACCTTCTCGTCAATCTCGTCGCGCATCCCCTGAAGCACCTTAGTGGTCATGCGGTTCATGATGATCCCCTGCAGCACCTGGAACGCAGAGGAGGCAAGATAGATGCCCACAAGCGTCAAAAGCAGTCGCATGATGCTCGGCCAGGCAAATTGGCCTGAGGTGACGCCGTTGTACAGCTCGGTGGTGATGTCACCGGAAATGCTCGGCTGCAATACCGAGAATGCCGAGGTGGCAAGTGTCATGGCAACCACAAGCGCCAGCTGGGGCGCATACGGCTTGAGGTAGCCAAGCAGGCGCAGCGCGGCACCCTTGGTATCACGCGCCCGGCGCAGGTCGCCGCGGCTGGAATGAGGTCCCGGCATCAGCGCTCACCCCCTTCTGCAGCTACGGCAGGAGTGACGGTAGAGACCTTCCCCCTACCACGCCCCTGTGGAGGCAGACCTGCCGCCTTGCGCAGCGTGTCGACAACGGCCTGCTCACCCAGCTGCAGGGTTGCGATGTCTCGGTACATCTCGCAGGAGCCAAGCAGTTCTTCGTGGGTTCCCTTGCCCACGCAGACACCGTCGTCCAAGACAAGAATCTGATCTGCATCGACGATGGTCCCCACCCGTTGCGCCACGATGAGCACCGTCGCGTCCCCAAGCTCCCTCTTGATGTTCTCTCGCAGGGTGCGGTCCGTCTTCATGTCCAGCGCAGAGAACGAATCGTCAAAGAGGTAGAACTCCGCGTCGCGCATGATGGCCCGCGCAATCGCAAGGCGCTGACGCTGCCCGCCAGAGAAGTTCGTTCCCCCTTGGGCCACCTCGGCATGGACGTCTCCGTCCTTCTCTTCCACAAAGTCACGTGCGCACGAGATGTCAAGCGCCCTATGCCACGCAGCCTCGTCTCCTTGTTCGTCTCCCCAGTTGAGGTTGCTTGCCACGTCTCCCGAGAAGAGCACGTTCTTCTGGGGGACGTACCCTATGAGGGAGCGCAGGTCCTCAAGCTTGTATCGCTTGACGTTGATGCCGTCGACGACCACGTTGCCCAGCGTCGTGTCAAAAAGCCGCGGCACGAGCCTCAGCACGCTTGACTTGCCGCTTCCCGTAGGGCCAATGATGGCAGTAACCGTGCCCGGCTCGCATGTAAAGGTCAGGTCGCGCAGCACGGGCTCCTCGGCACTTTCGTACTGAAAGCTCACGTGCTGAAACTCCAGCCGACCCCTGCTCGTTCTGTCGTCAAGTGGGCGCGTTCCGTCCACGATGGCCGGCTCGCTGTCGAGCACCTCGCAGATGCGCCCCGCACACGCAGAGAAGTTGGGGTACATCATGATGACCGCAGAAACCATCATGATGGACATGAGAATCATAGAGATGTACTGCACGTTTGCCACAAGCGCGCCCACCTCCATGACGCCTTCCGCCACAAAGCCCGACCCAAGCCACAGTACGCCGGTCGTGGTAAGGCCAAAGATAACGCCAATGAGGGGCATGAGCAGAGCCATGAGCCGTCCCTGCGCAATGGCAACGTCGGCATGTGACGCATTGGCCTCGGCAAAGCGCGCGACCTCGTAGTCTTCGCGTCCAAACGCGCGAATGGGACGCACGCCGTCAAGCGTCTCCAAAAAGACGCGGTTGAGGTTGTCCAGGCGCTTGCGCATCTGCTTTGAGAGGCGAGACACCACCCGCATGATAAGTGCGGCAAGCACAAAGAGCACAGGCACCGACACCAGCAGCACGACGCTCACGCGCCCGCCCGTGGCACTTGAAAGGACAAGCCCCGCCACCAGCATGAGCGGCGCCATCACGCCAATCTGCATCAGCATGGTCACAAACATCTGCACGTTTGAGACGTCCGAAGTGGAGCGCGTGACGAGGCTTGCCGTGCCAAAGCGGTCCATGTCGGCCGAGGAGAACGACTGCACCTTGGAGAACAGCTGGCTGCGCAGGTCAGCCGCCAGCTTGGTGGACACGCGCGCCGAAAGGAAGGTGGAGACGAGCGACGCCACGCATCCAACCAGCGCAAGCACCACCATGACGAGGGCGATGCCCACGATGACGCCCTGAGCGGTGGCAGTGACGCCGTCGTCGATCATGCGTGCGAGCATGGTAGGCAGGCCCATCTCGGTTGCCGCGCCCAAAAG
>JAFUBJ010000553.1 GCA_017460265.1 Atopobiaceae bacterium
GCCCGCGTTGCAGTAGGCCGAGATGGAGAGGAAGAATGCGATCCAGATGCCCCGAGGCCCATATTGTGCGCAGACTGATGGGACCATGAGCGCGGCGCCAAGGAGCTCGACGGCAAAGGTGACGGTGAAGACGAAGGTGGCAAGGCGCACGATGCCGCCCATGCGACGGGTGGCAAAGGTATCGCGCATCATGCTGCGCTCGCTGAGCGAGATTCGCCTGCCAGAAAGAAGCGAGAATCCTGCCGCCGCCATGATGATGCCGAGCCCGCCTGTCTGGATCAGGGCGAGGATGACTATCTGGCCAAATGTTGACCAGTGGGTTGCCGTGTCCCGCACGACGAGACCCGTCACGCAGGTGGCGGAGGTCGCGGTGAAGAGGGCGGTCCCAAACGAGGTGGCGGTGCCGCTCCGCGATGAGACAGGCAGCATCAGAAGCACCGTTCCCAGAGCGATCAAGCCTGCGAACCCCTGGATGACGATCCTTGACGAGGAGGGCCTTTTCCGTTTTGTTGGGACTGCTGACGTGGCGAACTCCTTCTTTATGCATCTTTATGCCCTTTATGGAGCATAGCAGAGCCGCATCTTTGTCGTCCTTGTAGGCCGCTGTTTGGCGGTGGTCAGACGGTGGCGCGCAAAGCGACAGCAATTCGCTTGCCGGAGGCTCTTTGTCCTTCTCCCGGACGACGGGGAGAGTGCTTCTTAGGCACCTTACATGCCACATCATGTCGCATGAGGGCAGTGGAAACTAAAACGGGGACAAAAGCCGGGCGATGAACGTATAAGAGACGCATGAACAGAGTTGAGCGTCAACGAATACTGTTTTCTAATGATTGGAGACAGAAGATGAACTGGAAAAAACAAGAGTGCTTGGCAGTTGCGTTGGCCTTTGTCGTTGCCATGGGCGCGCCCATGCTCACAGGATACACCGCGAGACAAGCGTATGCCTCCATCGAGACCCAAAGCGCTGCCGCAACCGAAGGCAACGCTGCCAGCGACGAAACGCTCACATTGAAAGACTGCTCCGTAATGCGCGACACAAGCTTTGGTGGGGTCTACCTTGACGTGACGATCGACGAGTTCAACGACCTAGGCTTCACGTTTGGAGACCGCGTAGACGTCGAGTTCTCCAATGGCTACAAGGTGAGCGGCATTCCCTACTACAACGGGTATTACGTGCGCGTGGGCGACCCTCTCCTTGTGGGCTATCCCGGGTATCCCCACGTTGAGGTTGCCGTTAACTACGGCGATCCTCTTTGGGACACTGCGGGCCTTTCCGAGGGCGACACCGCAACGGTCAAGCTCGTGGAGAAGGGCGCCTTCCGTGACGTGCAGGAGTCGTTTGACATCACGTATACCAGCGAACGGTCCAGCTACGAGACCGACGAACAGTTTGCCAATTTCCGCTCGCTCTCGGGCGGTGCCGTACGGCAGGGTGCCATCTATCGCTCGGCCTCGCCTATCGACAACGAGTACCGTCGAGCGCCCTATGTGGAAGCCCTTATGAGGCAAAACGGGGTGGCATACGTGTTGGACCTGTCGGACAACCCGGACGAGATCAACCAGTTCTTGGCTGAAGACGACCAAACTGGTATTGACGTTTCACACTTCAGGCAATTGCAGGATAAGGGCTGTGTGGGGGCTATCGACCTGTCGGCGAGCTATCCGTCTCTGTCCTTTGCCGAGAAACTGTCGGACGGACTGGTCGAGATGTCGCAGCATGACGGTCCTTATCTCGTGCACTGCATTGAGGGCAAGGATCGTACGGGCTTTGTGTGCATGCTGCTCGAGGCGCTCTGCGGCGCATCGTATGACGAGATTGCCGACGACTACATGACCACGTTTGCCAACTACTACGGGATAACTAAAGAAAGCGATCCGACTAAGTACAATGCCATTGTCCACCTCAATCTGGATGGCATGCTGTCGTTTATTGCCGAAGCTGGCGACAGCTCGGACTTGACCTCCCTCGATTACGCTCCCTATGCGCGCCACTATCTAAAGAGAGGAGGAATGACCGACGAGCAGATTGATGCGCTCATTGCCAAGATCTCGTAGCGGCTTGGGTTCCTGGACACGAGCTGTCTGCCGGAGCGATAAGAGCAAATAGTGTACCCTTTACGCCAACTATTCGGGCTCTTGAAAATGGAGTCCGAATAGTTGCTGCAAAGGGTACACTATTTAGCCCATCCCGCCCAGGAAGGTGGAGTGAAATCGCGCTCCTAGCTCTGCCAGATGCGCTCCAGCTCGTCCCAGGTGGGCATGGCGGCGCGCAGCGCGTCCCAGGTGGGGTGTGCCACATCCGGTGCCCGTGAGAAGAGCTCGCTTATGCCCTCGTCGAGCGCGCGCATCTCCGAGACTGCGTTCTTGCAGTGGTCGGGCACGCAGAGGCGC
>JAFUBJ010000554.1 GCA_017460265.1 Atopobiaceae bacterium
CTATGTCGCATGCATGTCGCCATCTGTTTCGCGCAGAACTTACCGGTGTGGTTCGCGCGCGCTCACGTCGAGCTCCCCGCTTTCCGTCAGCCTCTGCAACCCTCCTCTCATAGTGGAAACGATAATGCCGCAAACGACAGAACCAAGACGGTGACGGCGCGCCAACAACTTGCTTTAGGTTGCCCCAATCTGCCCGTCCACATGGTTTTCTTAAGGGTGGGTGCCGGGTGGCCATGGGGGCCATCATCCGTTTGTATGGCATACGGGCGAGACTCAGATGAGCTTCCTGCAGACCTGCTTCAGATAGTTTCCCCTGAGGTCTCCCCTCAACCCGTAGAGCTTGCGATACGTGCTCGACTCCGTGCCCTCCGCGTAGTGCATGGCGGCAAGCCTGACGGAGCTCAGATAGTTCGCGACCTGCGATAGCCGCCTGTCCTAGTAGCGAAGCCTCCCGCACTCAAGCGTGCTGTCACCCGAGTTTTGTAGCTGACGCAGGGAAAGAGCTCATTTGCCCAGTTACTCAGTGGCAAACGAGCTCTTCTGACGGCAAAAGTCAGGGATTGGTACCTCTAGACCATCCGCTCCTGAGCTCGTGTGCCACACCCTTATGTCATCTACTTGCCATGGTACTGGATGTGCGCGATCCTCCAGCCGCCGCTCGTGCGCTTGAGCACCTGCGTCTCGAGCCCGGCGATGCCGTAGGGCTCCCCGGTGCCGGCGCGCGTGCACACCGTGTGGTAGCGGAAGACCACGATGGCCACGTCGGGCGTGAGCAGGCGCGCATCCAGCCCGTCGTTCAACAGCTCGATGCTGTCGTACATCTGGTGCAGAAGGCCCAGGAACTCCCTCACGCGTGCCGGCCCTTTGTACAGCGTGGACTGCGAGATGACCGTGTCGGCGGCCTCCCCCGCCCACACCGCGCGGAACGCCTCGGCGTCGTTGTCGCGGATGGCGTCGCAGTAGTTCTGGACCACCACGGTCGCCACGTCAAGAATGCTCTCATCGGCCATCACAGCTCCTCCCCGTTGGTGTCGATGATGTGCCTATAGTACGCGAACGAGTCCTTCTTGCTGCGGGCGAGCGTGCCCGCGCCGTCGTTGTCCTTGTCCACGTAGACGAAGCCGTAGCGCTTGCACATCTCGCCGGTACCGGCGCTCACGATGTCGATGGGGCCCCACCAGAGGTAGCCCATCACGTCGCAGCCGTCGCGCACGGCCTCGCGCAGCTGCTCCACGTGCATGCGCAGGTAGCGCGCGCGGAAGGGATCGTCGATGCGTCCGCTGGGGTCCGGCGCCTCGTCCAGTCCGACGCCGTTCTCCACCACGAAGAGCGGCTTGCCGTATGCGTCGGTCAGCCAGTTGCACACGTAGCGCAGGCCCTGCGGGTCCACCGGCCAGCGCCAGGGCTCCGGCGAGTACTCGGTGATGTAGGGGTTGTTTGCCCCGTAGGCGCCACCCGTGTCGGTCTTCATGACCTCGCCGGCCTTGAGCACGCAGCTCTTGTAGTAGCTGAACGAGATGAAATCCACGGTGTTCTGCGCGATGAGCTCGAGGTCGCCCGGCTGCATGGCCGGCTCGCAGCCCATCTCCGCCCACGTGCGCGCGACCCAGCGCGGGTAGTGGCCCTTGGCGAAGAGGTCGAGTAAGAACGTGGCCTGGTGCTGGAACTGCTGCACGGCGATGACGTCGTTGGGCGAACAGGTCGCGGGGTAGGTTGCCAGCTGCGAGAGCGAGAGCATGGCGCCAATCTGGGCATCCGGGCAGAGCTCGCGACAGAGCGCCACCGTGCGAGCGTTGGCCACGGCCACATGGTGCGCCGCCTGGTAGAGGTCGCGCTCGGTGAGGTCGGCGTTGGGCACCTCGGTATGCACGGGATGGATGTCGAGCATCCCTCCCGCGGCAAACGGCAGCTTGAACAGGTTGTTGATCTCGTTGAAGGTGAGCCAATAGCGCACCTTGCCGGCATAGCGGACAAAGACTGTGCGCACGTAGTTCATCCAGAACTCCCCCATGCGCGGGCTCAGCCAGCCGCCGTACTCCGTGAGCAGATGCAGCGGCGTCTCGTAGTGGGAGAGGCTCACCACCGGCTGGATGCCCCGCGCGTTCATAGCGTCGAAGAGCCCATCGTAGTAGGCCAAACCCGCCTCGTTGGGCTCCTCCTCGTCGCCCTTGGGGAAAATGCGCGCCCAGCTGATGGAGGTGCGCAGGGCCTTCAGCCCAAGCTCGGCCATGAGGTCGAGGTCCCCCTTGTAGCGGTGGTAGAGGTCGATGGCCTCGTGGCTGGGGTAGAGGCCGTAAAACGCGGGCTCCCACTTGCCCGTGCCCTCGTTCCAGGCAATCGACGGGGCCCTCAGCAGGCCGCGGCTCACGTCGGTGACGTTTTACGCCCTTGCCGCCCTCGCGCCAGGCGCCCTCGCATTGGTTGGCGGCCTCACGGGCCTCGAGACCTTCCTCGCCGTCGCACAGACAGGCAGCATGGCCGCCGCGGCCAAGCAGGTGTTTGTGAGCCAGGGAACGGCCTTCACGCGCATCAAGGCACTGGAGGAGGAGCTGGGCGTCACGCTCTTCGAGAGGGCGCGCGGCGTTCATGGCATCACGCTCACGCCGCTGGGCGCGCAGCTCCGGCCCACACGGGCGCTCCCCTGGGGGGGGAGCGCCGTCGCCGTGCTCATGCAGACCGTCTTGAACGTGGTGGACGCGGACGAGA
>JAFUBJ010000555.1 GCA_017460265.1 Atopobiaceae bacterium
CAGCCTGGAGAGCTCGCCATGGTGCTCATTGCCCTCGTCCTGGCCTTCTCCCTGGCCGACAACCGAGAGATGCTCTCGGCCACGGCCATCCAGCTGGGACCGCTATCCATCCCGCAGCCGCACATGCTCATGCCCATGTTTGTCATGTGGGGCCTGTCGCTTCTGGTCGTCGTCTTCGAGCGCGACCTTGGCTCGGCACTGCTCTTCTTCACGTTCTTCGTGATCATGCTCTACGTGGCCACGGGACGCGCAAGCTACGTGTTCATCTCGTTTGCGCTGCTGCTTCTGGGCGGCTTTGTGTGCTACAAGCTGTTCTACCACGTGCAGGTGCGCGTGCAGATCTGGCTCGACCCGTTTGAGGATCCTTCGGGCTCTGGCCTGCAGATCGTCCAGTCGCTCTATTCGCTGGCCGACGGCAACCTGGTGGGAACGGGCATCGGCAAGGGCCTGCCGCGCCTCATTCCGGTGGTGGAGTCCGACTTCATCTTCTCGGCCATCGGCGAGGAGATGGGCCTTCTGGGCGGCGCCGGCGTGCTCATCATGTTCATGCTCTTTGCCGTGCGTGGGCTTACCACGGCGGCGCGCGCCAAGTCCGACTCGTCAGCCTTTGCCGCGGTCGGCCTTACGGCTGCCATCGTCGTCCAGGCCTTCATCATCGTGGGCGGCGTCACCAAGTTCCTGCCGCTCACGGGCGTCACGTTGCCCTTCATGAGCCAGGGCGGCAGCTCGCTTCTGGCCAGCTTCATCATCGTGGGCCTGCTGCTGCGCGCCGGCGACGAGGGCACGGGCCGCGAGACGCAGATCGAGGCGGGCGCCAACCAGAGCGTCGTCTCGCACGGCATTGCCGGCCGCGTGGGAGCGATGGTCCACGGTGCGCACGCGCGCGCCTCGTTTGGCATGGACACGCCCGAGTCCGGCGTGCTGGGACGCGTGGCCCTAGGCAACCGCCTGACGGCCCTCATCACCATGTTCACGCTGATGTTTGCGGCGCTTATCGCCAACCTGACGCTCATCCAGATCATCCAGGCCGACTACTACCGCAACCTCCCCATCAACAACCACACGATCGTCCGCAGCTCGCGCGTGCAGCGCGGCTCCATCATCACGTCGGACGGCGTGACCATCGCCGAGTCGGTGCTTTCGGACGACGGCGACGGAAGCTACGTGCGCTCGTATCCGCAAGGAAACGTGGCAACCAACCTGGTGGGCTACCTCTCCACGCAGTACGGTGCCTCCGGCGTCGAGTCGTCCATGAACGACGTGCTCACGGGCCATTCCGACTATTCGAGCTGGACCAACGCCCTCTATTCGCTGGCGGGCATTGACCAGCCGGGGTCCTCTGTGGTCCTGACCATCAATTCGCGCATGCAGCAGGCAGCCGAAGAGGCCCTTGCGGGGTATCGCGGCGCCATCGTGGTGCTCAACCCCGAGACGGGCGCCGTTCTGGCCGAGGCATCCGGGCCTTCGTTTGGCTATGACAACATCGGCGAGATCATGGAGGGCGACAGCAACAACGGCGAGCTGCTCAACCGCGCCACGCAGGCCCTCTACACCCCGGGCTCCACGTTCAAGGTGGTCAGCCTGGCAGCCGCCCTTGACGCGGGAACCACCACCCTCGACACGAGCTACGCCGCGCCGGCCGAGCTTCCGGTGGACGACGCCACCGTGCGCAACATCTACGACGAGGAGTGGGAGTCGCTCACGCTGCGCGAGGCGCTCATGTACTCGGCAAACACCGTGTATGCGCAGGTCGGCATGGACCTTGGCGCCTCGTCGCTCGTAAGCTACTCTCGCGCCTTTGGCTACGGGCAGCGCCTGGGACAGGACTTCTATTCCGAGGCCTCGCTCATGCCCGACCCGGCCGAGATGACCACCTGGGAGACGGCCTGGGCCGCCTGCGGCCAACCCGTGGGCGAGCATCCCAGCCCCGCCGGCCCGCAGACCACCGTCATGCAGAACGCCGTGGTGGCAGCCGCCATCGCAAACGGCGGCATCGCAATGAACCCCTACGTGGTGGACCACATCCTTTCGCCCGAGGGCGCGACCGTCTCGTCCGCCCGCCCGCGCAGCATTGGCCAGCCCGTCACGTCGCAGACGGCCGAGCTCGTCAAGGGCGCGATGTTTGACGTCGTCGAGTCGGGCACCGGCACCGGCGCGCGCATCTCGGGCGTGAGCGTTGGCGGAAAGACCGGCTCGGCCGAGACGGGCGCCGCCTATGCCAACTCCGCATTCATCGGCTTTGCGCCGGTCGAGCAGCCCACGCTGGCCATCTCCGTCTATATCGAGGGTGGCGACGAGGACGTGAGCGGCGTTGCCGCCTACCTTGCGGGCGAGGTTCTGGCCACGTGCATCAACGTGCAGGCGGGGGTGGCGTGATGGGAGGATTGATTCATGGACACCCCTGCAGAGGGTTGGGAAGACCAACACCTCTTGCACGACTTCTTGAGAGATTGACCGCGTTCGGGATGAGGGAGCGCTAAAGATGGCAGGTAGAGTTTTAGGCGGACGCTATACGGTCCAGGACAAGATAGGCACGGGAGGCATGGCCACCGTCTACCGAGGCGTAGACGAGGTCCTTGGCCGCACCGTGGCCATCAAGACCATGCTTCCGCAGTATGCGTCTGACGAGTCGTTTGCCGCACGCTTCAAGCAGGAGGCGCAGGCAGCCGCCGCGCTGCAAAGCCCCTACATCGTTTCGGTGTATGACTGGGGCAAGGACGGCGACACCTACTACATTGTCATGGAATACCTGCGCGGCATTGACCTCAAGAGCGGCATCCGCCGCCACGGGGCGCTCGACCCGCAGAAGGTGGCCCAAATTGGATCGCAGATTGCCCAAGCGCTTTCCATCGCGCACCGGCATGACATCATCCACCGCGACATCAAGCCTCAGAACAGCATGGTCCAGCAGGACGGCAACATCAAGGTGATGGACTTTGGCATTGCGCGCGCAAAGAACAGTCACCTCACCACCGACAACTCCGTGCTGGGCACCGCCCACTACGTCTCCCCCGAACAGACGCAGGGCAAGGAGCTTGGCCCCACCACCGACATCTACTCCCTCGGCATCGTCATGTACGAGGCGGCGACCGGCCGCGTCCCCTTTGACGGCGACGACGCCATCTCCGTCGCCCTCAAGCAGGTCAACGAGATGCCGCTTCCGCCGAGCCAGATCAACCCCTCCGTGGACCCCTCGCTCGAGAGCATCATCCTCAAGTGCATGCAGAAGGATCCGGCAGATCGCTTCCAGACCGCCGACGAGCTGGGCCGCGTGCTGCGCGACTACCTGTCCGGCCGCATCCAGGCCGTCAACGCCGCCACGGCTGGCCTCAACCTTACGACCACGCACGTGGTTCCTGTCGTTGACACGCACACGAGCACCGGCGTGATGCCATCGGTCGACCGCGTTGACACGAGCGGCAAGTCAAGGCCGCTGACCGCTACCGAGCATGCCCAGCTCGAGGCGGAGCGCAAGAAGCGCAAGAGCAGGCGCCGCACCATTCTGGGCATTCTGGGGGCGTTCATTGCTCTGGCCGTTGCCGCCTATGCCGCCATGCAGATGTTTGCGGCAGGCAACGCCACGCGCTCCGTCCCCAACCTGCTGAACCTCTCGCAGGAGGAGGCGCTTGCCGCCATCGACGACACCGAGTTCTTTGAGCACGGCAACGTGCGCGAGGAGTATTCCACCACCGTGGAGCGGGGCAAGGTCATGGACCAGGACCCCGACCCACAACGGCAGATGGCGCGCGGCACGCAGATCAACATCTGGATTTCCAAGGGCCCGGAGCCGGCCAAGAGCGTTGACGTGCCTGACCTGCGCGGAAAGTCTCCCGCCGAGGCAGAGGAGCTGCTGGCCGAGAAGAATCTGGTGGGCAAGGCGGGCAACTCCGTCTTTGACTCCGAGGTGGAAAACGGGCTCATTGCCCAGCAGTCGCCCGCGGCGGGAACCACCGCCAAGGAAGGCGACACCATTACCTACCAGCTCTCCAAGGGCGTCGAGAACGTCGAGATTCCCGACGTGGTTGGATACGACTCCTACACCGCCGCCGGGATGCTCGAGGAGAAGGGCTTCGTGGTGGACTATGGCTACGAGAGCAATGGCAACGTTGCGGAGGGCTACGTCATCAGGCAGTCCCCGACCGGCACGGCCACCAAGGGCAGCTCCGTGACGATCATCGTTTCGACCGGCCCTGAGGTGGGCGAGATTCCGTGGGTTGTGGGATCCAGCGAGAGCGTGGCGCGCAGCCTCATCGAGGACGCCGGCTACTACGTGAACGTCACGCACGTGGAGAGCTACGAAGTGGAGTCCGGCACGGTCATCGAGCAGTCCAACAGCGGGTCTGCGGCCGTGGGCGAGACCGTCACGCTGACTGTCTCTTCTGGCCCGGGACCGAGTGCCTACACCACGCCTGAGGAGTCGGGCAACACCGAGGGCTAGTGCCTTTGTCGCCATGGCTGGCTTTGCGTCCCAACCGGTACCGTCTGGTGCCGGTTGGGACTTTTTCTTGGCTGTGGTGTGTCTCGTTTGGCGTATGCGAATGACGAATCGGTCGTCCAAGTACCGGTTCGTGTCTCGTTTGTCATGTGCGGATGACGAATCGGTCGCTCTAGGGGCAAAAGGCGTCTCGTTCGTCTCTATGGGATGACGAATCGGTCACCCGAGGACCAGTTCGTGTCCCATTCGTCATTAGCGAGTGACGAATCGGTCGCTTCCGCGGTTACGCGCGGGAGGCCATTAGGCCTACCAGGGCAAACAAGAGCATGATGATGACGGCAGCCGCAACGCCTACGGCCACAGTCTTGAGGCTGAGCCCCTCGTTGTGCCTGGGCGTTTTCTGGTACCACGCGCGGTAGCCCCTCATCCCCGGGTCCACCTCTTCCAGCGCTGACTTCCTGATGGGCACGATCTGACCACCCGCAAAGCGCAGCACGATGTAGTTGTCCGTGTGCGTCACCGACGTACAGTCCACGTTCCTGAGCCGGGCGACGGCAGTCTCGCCACCAACGCCCTTCTCTTGGAACAGCACGGTCTGCAGCCCAAGGCTGCAGCGAGCCTCTCGCCAGCCAGAAATGTTGCCTCCAACCCGCATGCTTTCGTCCGTGATGTTCTTCCTGCGCACCCGCATCCCCACAACGGCGGCAAACGTCGAGCTCAAAAGCACCGCTAGCACCAGCAGCGCGGGCAGCCGGGCCTCCATGGCAAACATGAGCATGCGAAATGGCTGGGTCAGGACGGCAACCACAAAGAACAGCAGCGGGGTCAGCAGCACGCCGCCATACCACGAGTCGATCGTGTCGGCCGTGGCAAGCTCGGCGATGACGTCTCTGTCTACATAGTCGTACGAGCAGGAGGCAAAGACGGTCTCTTTCTCGACCTTGTCGTGCTTGCTGCTGTTGGTTGCGTCCATGTCCATGTTCAGGTGAAGCCTCGGGTTGCGGATTTGCAACATGGTAGCAGTCTGCGGTCTGTATTTGTGACAGAAGCCCTCCGTCCCGGGTGTCCCGTCCCGGGTGTCCACACCCGCCTGCCGTATGACTTGTTCACTGCCCGATATGTGCTTCTCTCGCCTGTTGCATAGGGCTAAGGTAAAGAGCGTCCGTCGATTCGGCGCCTTGCGCGCCACGATCATAGGAGGAACCATGGCAGAAAAAGCAGTGAAGAACGTTGCGCTAGTCGGCCAAGCGGGCGTGGGCAAGACCATGCTTGCCGAGGCCATGCTGCACCTGACGGGCAAGACCAGCCGTCTGGGTGGGCACGCAGGCACCAAGCCCACGCTTGATTACGACAGCCAGGAAGGCGCCCGCGGATTCTCCATCAGACTGACGATGGCCCCGGTCATCTGGGAGGACACCCGCATCAACGTGCTCGACGCCCCCTGCTACCCCGACTTTGTTGGCGACGCGTACACTGCCATGAGCGCCGCCGAGACCGCGCTGTTCGTCGTTGACGCCATCGATGGCCCGCAGACCACCACCACGCGCCTGTGGTATGCCGCCGAGGACCTGAGCCTGGCCCGCGCCGTCTTCGTCAACCGCCTTGACAAGCCCGAATCCGACTTTGACGCCTGCATGGACATGCTGCGCGACCGCTTTGGCAACCGTCTGGGCGCCGTCACCATTCCCGCAGGCACCGGCGACGCTTTCTCTGGCGTGATTGACGTTGTGCACATGACGGCACGCCACCTTGAGAACGGCAAGGTCGTTGAGACCGACATCCCCGCCGATTACGTCGACGCCGCCCAGGACGCGCACGACACCCTGGTTGACCTCGTGGCCGAGGCCGATGACGAGATCATGATGAAGTACCTCGAGGGCGAAGAGATCACCCAGGAGGAGCTTGAGGGCCTGCTGGGCAAGGCCATCAAGGACCGCGTCTTCGTGCCGGTCTTTGCGGGCGCCTGCGTCAAGGAGGAGGGCGTCATCTCCTTCATGAACGCCGTCGTCGCCTGGTTCCCGACCATGGCCGACTTTGGCCGCATCCCGCTGATCAACGGCGAGCAGCTTGACATCTCCCCCGACGACGACCGCCCCGTGGCCTTCGTCTTCAAGAGCCTCAACGACCCGCAGAACGGCAAGCTCTCCTTCCTCAAGGTCCTGGCCGGCACCATCACCCCGGGCATCGAGCTCATCAACGCGCGCACCGGCAAGGGCGAGCGCCTTGGCCACCTGTACCTCATGACCGGCCGCGAGACCTCCGAGGTCAAGACCGTTGCCGCTGGCGACATCGTGGTCGTTCCCAAGATGGACGCCCTCACCGGCGACACCCTGTCCGTCACGGGCAAGGTCGAGGCCGCCGCGTTCCGCTTCCCCAACTCGCTCTATCGCATTGCCATCGAGCCCGACGCGCGCGGCACCGAGGGCAAGGTCTACGACTTCCTGCAGAAGTCCGCTGATGCCGACCCGACCCTCAAGGTCGAGCGTGACGAAGAGACCGCCCAGACCGTGGTCTCCGCCATCGGCGAGGCTCAGGTGTCCGTCCTGCTTGAGCGCATGGAGGACCGCGCCAACGTCAAGGCCCACACCGTCAAGCTGCGCATTCCGTATCGCGAGACCATCCGCCGCGTCGCCACGGGCCATGGCCGCCACAAGAAGCAGACCGGTGGCTCCGGCCAGTTTGCCGATTGCCGCCTGCGCATCGAGCCCAACCCCGACGCGGGCTACGAGTTTGTGGACGAGGTCGTCGGCGGCGCCATTCCGCGCGGCTTCATCCCCGCCATCGACAAGGGCGTTCAGGAGACCATGAAGGGCGGCGTGCTTGCCGGTTACCCGATGATCGACGTCAAGGTCGCCGTGTTTGACGGCCAGTTCCACCCGGTTGACTCCAACGAGATGGCCTTCAAGACGGCTGCCCGTCTGGGCTTCCAGGACGCCGTTTCTGGCGCCGAGCCCGTGCTGCTCGAGCCCATGGCTCACCTGAAGATCACCGTGCCCGAGAGCTACGCCGGCTCCGTCATGGGCGACATCTCCGCTTCGCGCGGCCGCGTCGAGGGCATGAACGCCGCCTCTGCCGGCGAGACCACCGTCGAGGCCACCGTGCCGTACGCCGAGGTCACCGACTACGCCACGCGCCTGCGTTCGCTCACCCGCGGCACGGGCGAGTTTGAGCTTGAGGTCAGCGGCTACGAGCAGGTGCCGCACGACATCCAGCAGAAGCTGGCTGCCGAGTACCAGGAGAAGCGTGCTTCTGGCGAGAAGTAAGGCTTTTTTCCGCTGATTGGCTGCGAGGGGCGCCGCCGGGTTGGTCCGGCGGCGCCCCGTTGGTTTGGAGCGGCG
>JAFUBJ010000053.1 GCA_017460265.1 Atopobiaceae bacterium
AGAAGCCCTTCAGGTCCTGGACGGCCAGGGCGGGAGGTATCTGATACTGCGGCCTTCCGTGGCGGGGTCGGGCGGGATCGCATGCGTATCTGCCACAAAACTCGGAAGCAAGGGTAAGACCCTGGGCAAACGGCAATATTCTGCGCGCGAGCTGGCCCGCACTTGTCTTAGAGAGGTTCTCTTGGATGAGGCCAAGCACGCAGAGACAGGGCCCGTCGATAAAGATACGAACGCCTGCCTCTTTGAGGTCGAGCCCTGTGTCAGAATCCGTTGCGACGACGCTGTCGAATGATCCCGGCGGGATGTGCGCGGTGGTTCTGTGGAGCTGCGTTCCGACGTGCGCCGTCTTGCGCCCAGCACCAAAGACGCGGAGATGAACGGGTTCGTTTTCGTAGACGATGCCCAGCGTTTCGAGGACGGGACGTACCACATTCTCGAGTACATCGGCAGGGCAGATGGCCGCGTCAACGCAAGGAGCCTTGCGGATGAGGCGCAGGCTTGGGCTGCTCTGCCTCGCCATACGCTGGGCTCTTCGCGCCTGTATGTCCGAAAGAATGATATCCATGCTACCGAGAATATCCGCTACGCAAGGGGCGGTGCTTGAGAATCTGAATTCGACTCGCAGGAAACTGCAGGTAGCTGGCATCAAACTGGAAAACCGCTGTCTAAGAGTTCGAGCAGATAGAGGCCGTGGCATCGTGTTGGTCAGACGATGATGCGTGGGGGCGCTATGGGGAAGCTGGGCTGGTCAACTACAATGGTGGGGTTACCTATTGCTCGGAAGGAGACAGCATGAGTGACGTAGTCGATCGTTTTATCAAGTATTGCAAGGTTGCCTCGCAGTCCAATCCGCTGACGGCCGACAAGGTGCCATCCACGCAATGCCAGTTTGACATTGCCGAGGTCATAGCTTCTGACCTGCGCGAACTTGGTGCGGAGGACGTGCATGTGGACGAGCATGCCTACGTGACGGCCCATTGGCCGGCGAGCGAGGGCTGCGAAGACCTTCCCACGCTCGGCTTCTGCTGCCATATTGACACGGCTTGGCAGTCCTATGGGGATCCCGTCCATCCCGAAATCAAGCACTACGAAGGCGGCAAGCTCGTCATCGGAACGGGTCGTGATGGCCGCGAGGTGTGGGTGAGCCCCGAAACCAACAAGCACCTTGAGCACATGGTTGGCTGGGACCTCATCACCACCGACGGCACGTCGCTCCTGGGTGGCGACGACAAGGCGGGCGACGCGATGTGCCTTGCGCTCATGAAGCGTCTGAAGGACGATCCGACCCTCCCGCACCCGCGCCTTGCGTTCTCGTTTGTTCCCGACGAAGAGATTGGTCACGGAGCGGCGCTGCTTGACCTTGACGAGTTTGGTGCCTCGTTTGGCTACACCATCGACGGCGGCCCGCTGGGCGAGTTCTGTTACGAGACCTTCAACGCGGCAGAGGCCTGCGTGCGTGCCAAGGGCATTTCGGTGCACACGGGCACGGCCACGGGCGTCATCGTCAACGCCTCCGAGGCCGTCATGCGCTTCCACCAGCTGCTTCCAGCCGCCGAGAGGCCCGAGTTCACCGAGAACTACGACGGCTTCTACTACCTCGAGCGCATGCAGGGCGACTGCGAGGAGGCCATGGCGGACTACATCATCCGCGACCATGACCAGGCAAAGGTCGAGGCGCGCAAGCAGCTCATGCGCACGGCGGTGGAACTTGTCAACCAGCAGTTTGGCAGCGAGGTCCTGACCATCGACATCCACGACCAGTACCACAACCTGGCAGACATCGTGACGCTGCCTGAAAACGCGCACCTCATCGAGAACGCACGCAAGGCCTACGCTTCCATTGGCAAAGAGATGACCTGCATCCCCATGCGCGGCGGCACCGATGGCTCGCAGCTGTCGTTCCGCGGCTTCGCGTGTCCCAATCTCTCCGCATGCTATTACAATGCCCATGGCGTGCGCGAGTTTGTGCCCGTGCCCGAGCTCGAGGCCATGGTGGACATGCTGGTCAATCTGGTGGCGCTGTACGCGGTGCCGCAGCAAGCCTAGGTAAAACGGTCTGTAAAGGCCTGAAGATTGTCATGCAAGGAGTGAAGAAGCACTATGAACTACGAGGTTGACGAGAAGTACCTGGCCGCCGCGCTCAAGGAGCTGGTGGAGTGCGACAGCCCGGTGGGATACTACCCCGAGATCCACGAGCTTATGGGCCGCATCGTGGGGCAGTGGGGCTACGAGCTCTACACCGACCGCAAGGCCACGGCCTATGTGCGCGTGCCGGGTAAGGATTCCTCCAAGACCGTGCTCATCTGCGCGCACCTGGACACCATTGGCCTCATCGTGCGCGGCATCAACGACGACGGCACCCTGCGCGTGCGCATGCTGGGTGGCATCAACTACCACAACGTCGAGGGCGAGACCTGCTACATCCACACGCGCAAGGGCGCCACGGTGATGGGCCAGATCATCCACAACAAGCATTCGGTGCACGTGTGGGAGGACTGCCGCACCGCCCCGCGCGACGAGGACAACATGTCCATCTCCATCCCTGACTGCACGAGCCCCGACGACGTCAAGGCGCTGGGTATCACGCAGGGCGCCATCGTGGGTGTGGACCCGCACTACTGCGACATGGGCAATGGCTTTGTCATGAGCCGCCACATTGACGACAAGGGCTGCGTGGCCGCGCTTCTGGGCGAGCTGCGTTGGCTGGCCAAGACTGGCGAGAAGCCCGCGTACGACACGCTCTTTGCCTTCCCCATGTTTGAGGAGATTGGCCACGGCGGCACCTTCGTTCCCGACGGCGTCGACGAGTACGTGGCGGTTGACATCTCGCTCATTGGTCCGGACTACAGCTCGGACGAGCACAGCGTGGCCGTCATTGCCTCAGACGCCAAGGGCCCCTACGACTGGAACCTCACCAACCGTCTGATTGCCTGCGCCGAGGAGGTCTGCGACGCGGACAAGTGGAACACCCAGGTATGCTTCCACTACTCCACCGACGGCAATGCGGCGAGCCATGCCGCCAATGACGTCTATTGGGGTGCCTTTGGCCCGGCGGTCATCAACAGCCACGGCCGCGAGCGCTGCCATATCGATGCCCTGATCCAGACCGAGAAGCTTGCCCGCGCCTATCTCATGGGTGTGGCATAAGCCATGTACACCGTCTTTCTGGCAGGGGGCATCGCGTCAGGCAAGTCCACCGTGGCTGCCGAGCTTGAGCGGCTCGGAGCCTGGCGCGTCGACCTCGACCAGATTTCGCGCGAGGTGCTTGAGCCGGGCACTGCGACGACCTTTGCGGTTGCCGAGGCCTTTGGTCAGGACTTGCTCGACCCGGATACCGGTGTGCTCGACCGTCGTCTGCTTGCGTCCCGTGCCTTTGTCACACGCGAGAGCGTCGCGCTGCTCGAAGCCCTTGAGCTGCCCGCCATCCGTGCACGGCTTGCCGAGGTGCTGACGAGCTCTCCCTGCGGTGCGTGGGAGCCGGCTTGCTGCGTGGTCGAGATACCTTTGCTCGATCGCATGGAGGATTCCCTGGGGCTGGCAGACGAGGTCGTGGTCGTTGACCTGCCCGTAGACGTGCGCCGCGAGCGAGCCATTGGCCGCGGGATGACGGCGGCTGACTTTGATGCGCGCGCGGCCAACCAACCGTCTGACGAGTGGCTGGTCGCTCATGCCGACACGCTCATCCACAACGGTGGTACGCTCGAAGACCTCATTGATGCCGTGGCCGCTTGGTGGCACGACCACGAGTCGCAAGGCTGGAAGGGTAGGGGAGGTGCGGCATATGGACGACCGTAAGCTTCGCTTCTGGCGGTGGTTCCGCGCCCTTCCCCTCATGACCGTCGCCATCGTGGGCATCCTCTCGTTCCTTGTTGCCGTGGCGCCGGGCGCCCTTCTGCGCAAGGCCCTCTTTCCGGTGAACTACCGAGACGCCATCATCGACGCATCTTCGCGCCATGGCGTGGACCCGCTGCTTGTGTGCTCAGTCATCACCTGCGAGTCGGGTTGGAATCCCGATGCCGAGTCGGGCGTGGGGGCAGTCGGCCTCATGCAGGTCATGCCCTCGACGGCAGAGACCCTTGCGGGCCTGGGCTACGTCGACGCGTCGTATTACGACCCCTACGGGCTCTCTGACCCTGCCACCTGCATTGAGTACGGCTGCGCGTGCCTTGACTACCTCGACGACAACCTCGAGACGACCGACCAGGTCATTGCGGCCTACAACGCGGGACTGGGCACGGTGCAGGAATGGATGGATGGGGGACTTCCCGACATCTCGAGCGCTATCACCTATCCCGAGACGCGCATCTACCTGGTGAGGGTCAACGAGGTATACGCGGCCTATCAGCGCCTGTACGACCAAGACCTGAATCCACGGTAAAAAGCTTCCGATAAAGCAAAGGACGCCCCGCGAGGGGCGTCCCTTTTGGTGGTCGTTGCTTCTGGACGGAGCTAGTCCTTGGGCGTCAGCGAGCGGTAGACGCCCATCATCACGTCATCTCCGTTGAGGTTGAAGAGCGCTCCCACGAGTGGACGCGCCGCCCAGAAGACGCCCTCGTCAACGCAGCGTGCGGCCGATGCCAGCATGCGGCGCTTGTCGGACTCGTCGCAGCCCAGGGGGATGCCCTCGCGGGCCAGGACCGAGGCAACCTCGTCGTCGGTCAGCCGCTTGAGCTTCTCGTTGGACGAGAGCAGGTCGTCAAGCTCCTCGCGCGCCTGCTGGGACATCTCGGTGTCCCAGGCAAGCGAGCGCTGGTAGCAGGCCACGCCCAGGTCCTCGCGTCCCAGCTTCCATTCCATGTAAGCAAGGCGATAGTGGCAGATGGCCGCGTCTCGGGGGGTGCTTGCCTGGCGCAGGATGTCCTTGATGAGGTCCGCCGCCTCAAAGATGCGAGCCTGGTGCTCGAGGACGCGCACCTTGCGCATGGTCGCATGTATGGTGACGGGGGCTATGCGAATCATCTCTTCGGCATACTGCATGGCCTTGTCGGTCTCGCCAAGCTCGTCATAGGCAACGGAGAGGTTGCAGAGTGCGCTGTAATAGGCGTCCGGGACCAGCTTGACCGCACGGCGGTGGTCGTCAATGACAAGGTTGAAGCGAATGCGCTCGGCAATGGAGCCAAAGTAGCGGTAGACGGTGTCGGAGTCGTCAAGATAGGCGCCGAGCGACTCGATGGGGGAGAGTGCCTCGGTGAGCACGCTGACGGCCTTCTCTGGGTCGGAGGGACCGTTGCTCTCGTCAAGCGCGGCGTCAGACGCCTGGACGGCCTGATCGAGCGAGGTCCCCTTGATGAAGATGCGGCTGATCTCTTCCTTGTCCGAGATGTCGACGCTGCCGGCAACCAGTGCCTCGATGGTGCGGTTGCAGGCCTCGGTGACGGTGATGTCCTGTGCCTGGAGCATCATCTCCTTGAGCTTCGACACGATGTCCTCGGTGGTATCCCAGCCCTGGGCGGACAGCTCGTCCCAAGCGGCAAGGCGCCCAGCATTTTCGTTGATGCCCAGCTCAGAGACGTTGCGCGCACCCGTGATGGAGCGGAGCCCTTCGGATGTGGGGCGGTCGACAAGCTCGGGGTAGGTAAAGCGCCAGCTAGGGCTGACGAGCTCGTCTTCGAGGGTGACGAAGGGCTCGACCTCCTCAAACCACCCGTTGCTTCCAAACTGCGCGCGGATGGCCTCGTTTGCGGGGAAGGCGTTTCCCTCGAGGGCGGCAGGGTTCTGGAAGAGTGCGGTGAGGCGTGCAATCACGTTATCGTCAAGGCGTAGAGACAGGAGCGTCTTGCTGCTTGCTTGCTCGTGGCAGTTGACATAGACGGTCCTGATCAGAGGCTCGTCGACAAGGGCAGAGTGCGCGATGGCGTGCCGCGCAAGAACTGTTGCGAGCCTAAGCGCGTAGGAGCGCGCGAGCGCGACCTGCGCCTGGGAGTCCGACGTGAAGATGGCCATGCAGCCTGGGCGCGGTATCTCAAGGGAGAGGGCAAGTGAGCCTTCCGCGACGTTGGAGCGTTCGTCGTACACGACGCGGAAGGGCGTGACCGCACACTCCGCGACGGAGGCGACCGATGCTCGCACGGCCCACTCGCCGGGAATCTCGGAACGGTCGACACCGGGGTAGGCTGCGTCAAGCGACGCGTCGAGAGGATAGCGCTCAATGGTTTGGTTGGTCATGGCTCCCAGGATGTGACGGGCGACCTCGGGTGCCGACCCGTCGACCGTCGAGGTGGAGGCCAGGCCGCCAAGGTCCTGGTTGACGCTCAGGGCCGCCTCGATGGAGACGATGCGGTCGTACGCCTCGTCGCTCAGCTCGTCGACGTTTTGGCGAATCCAGAAATGGTGGTTGCGCGTAAGGCGTCCCGCCTCGCAGACGGGGGCGTCGTCCCACGCCATGAGCCCCGTTGCCTCGAGCATGCTGGCCAGGTGATGGCGGGAGGTGGCCTCGTGAGAGCGCTCGTTGCGTACGAGGTCCTTCAGGGAGGCAAAGAGGTTTTCGGAACGCGTCACCAGGTTGGCGATCTCCTCGGTAGTGGAGCCGTCGCGAGGGGCGGGGCTTGCCGCGGGAGCGGACGTGGGAGTGGGGACGGGCGTGGGGGCTTGGGCGGCAGGAGCGCCTGAGGGCGCCTGGGACTGTGGAGCTCCGGCAATGACCTCGCGGGAAACGACCTCGGGGTTGTCATTGGGGACGGGCGTGGCCGTTGGCTGTGCGGTGGCGTGCGGCACGGAGGCACCAGCCGTTCCGACCGTTGCCTTGAGCGAGTCGCGTCCCTGGCGCATCCCAAGGATGATGAGCAGCGCTCCCGTGGCGATGCAGACCACCGCGATGGCAAGAACGAACAGGATCAGACCCCATTCCTCTCCGTCCATGAGGAAGGAGATGGCCATGATGGCAAAGATGATGCCGTTGATGATGGCGAGCGCCCCCAAGATCGAGCAGACGATGGTGAGCCCTGTTCCTCCTCGCTCAGCCTTGTTGATGCGTCCTCCACCATGCGTGTCCATGTGAGTCTCCAAGCCGTAGTACGAAGTAAAAACCATATGGTGTGATTCTATCGCTCATGGGCGGAAGCGTGGGACGTCATCGGTATCTGTGTGGGTATGGGCCCCTCCCAAGGTGGTCGTGACGTCCAGAATGGGGTACACTAGTTCGAAAGACGACGAAAGGACGCAAGCGTGAGGCAGCATGAGCATTTTGGTGGCGAGCTGAGGCGCTTTGGGCGCGCAGAAGGTGACGTACGGCTTGAGGTCGTCTCGCCGTACGAGCCTGCAGGCGACCAGCCGCAGGCCATAGAGAAGCTTGCCCATGGGGTGGAGGAGGGCCTGCGCTACCAGACGCTTCTGGGCGTCACGGGCTCGGGCAAGACGTTCACCATGGCCAAGCTCATCGAGGCAACCCAGAAGCCGACCCTCATCATGGAGCCCAACAAGACGCTGGCCGCTCAGGTGGCAAGCGAGATGCGCGAGCTTTTCCCCAACAACGCCGTGGTCTACTTTGTGAGCTACTACGACTACTACCAGCCTGAGGCCTACGTTCCCCAGACCGACACCTACATAGAGAAGGACGCCTCCATCAACGAGGAGGTCGAGAAGCTCCGCCATCAGGCCACCTCGAGCCTGCTCAGC
Organism: Atopobiaceae bacterium; assembly: GCA_017460265.1. Taxonomy (GTDB): domain Bacteria; phylum Actinomycetota; class Coriobacteriia; order Coriobacteriales; family Atopobiaceae; genus UBA1367. The sequence goes on from JAFUBJ010000053.1 coordinate 7,615, forward strand.
CGCCGCGACGTCATCGTGGTGGCATCGGTGAGCTGCATCTATGGCATCGGCAGCCCCGAGGACTATGCGGGGCTTGCGCCCACGGTGAGCAAGGACGAGCCCCTCGAGCGTGACGACCTCATCCACGCGCTCATAGACATCCAGTACGACCGCAACGACTACGACCTTCAGCGTGGTCATTTCCGTGTGCGCGGAGACACCGTGGACGTCTTTCCGCCCTATGCCGAAAACCCTCTGCGCATCAGCTTCTTTGGCGACGAGGTCGAGCTCATCGCAGAGGTTGACAAGGTGACGGGGGAGCTGGTGCGCGAGTTTGACGCCATCCCCATCTGGCCGGCCTCCCACTACGTGACCGAGCGGCCCAAGGTGGCGCACGCGCTCAAGACTATCTCTGAGGAGCTCGAGTCACGTGTGGCGGAGCTCAAGGCGGCAGACCGCATCCTAGAGGCGCAGCGCCTCTCGCAGCGCACGGCCTACGACCTTGAGATGCTCGAGACCATGGGCTACTGTTCGGGCATCGAGAACTATTCCCGCCATCTGGACGGACGCAAGCCGGGAGAGCCGCCCTTCACCCTCATTGACTACTTCCCCTCGGACATGCTGTGCATCATTGACGAAAGCCACGTCACCGTGCCACAGATCCGCGGCATGTACGAAGGCGATCGCTCGCGCAAGGTGACGCTGGTGGAGCACGGGTTCCGTCTGCCGTCCGCGTTGGACAACCGCCCCTTGCGCTTTGACGAGTTCGAGCAGCGCGTGCCGCAGTATGTGTACGTGTCGGCAACACCGGGCGACTACGAGGAGATGGTGTCGCAGCAGTCGGTCGAGCAGGTGATTCGTCCCACGGGTCTGCTCGACCCGCTCGTGGACGTGCGTCCGGTGCGCGGGCAGATCGATGACCTCATCGACGAGATCAAGGCGCGGACGGCCCGAGGCGACCGCGTGCTTGTGACCACGCTGACCAAGCGCATGGCGGAGGACCTTACCGACCACCTCCTCGATGAGGGCGTGAAGGTCAACTACATGCACTCAGACACCGCGACGCTTGACCGCGTTGAGATAATCCGCGACCTTCGCGTGGGCAAGATCAGCGTGCTGGTGGGCATCAATTTGCTGCGCGAGGGCCTCGACATCCCCGAGGTGTCGCTCGTGGCCATCCTCGATGCGGACAAGGAGGGGTTCCTCCGCAACAGACGCTCGCTCATCCAGACCATGGGGCGCGCCGCCCGTAACGCGCATGGCCAGGTCATCATGTATGCCGACACCATCACCGACAGCATGCGCGAGGCGATTGACGAGACTCGGCGCAGGCGCTCGCTGCAGGAGGCGTTCAACGCCGAGCACGGCATCGTGCCGCAGACCATCAAGAAGTCCATTACCGACGTGACGAGCTTCATCTCTGAGGCAGACGCCACGCTGGAGGGCAAGGGCCGCAGTCGCGGAGACTCGCTTGGCCATGGGGCGTTCTACTCTGGCGAGGACGGAGCTCCCGACGCGCGTGCCGAGTACGAGGCCACGATTGCCTCGGTGGCAGACGAGCTTTCCAAGCTTCCGCCCGAGGAGGCGCAGGCGGTTCTCTCGGCGCTCGAGGAGGAGATGGCCGAGGCATCTGCCGCCATGGACTTTGAGCGAGCCGCCAAGCTGCGTGACCAGGTGGTCGAGCTGCGGGGCGCCCTTGAGGGCACGTCGGAGGAAGAGGTCATGGCACGCTTGAAGCAGGGTGCGCGCAAGGGCAGTGCCCACGCGACGCGCCGCCGCTGGAAGCGCCACAAGAAGTAGGCCTGCCATGATGGGAAGGACTCACATGGGCGTGGGAGTGGCGACGGCGTTGGCCCTCTTGCGGCCAACAACGCCTGCCGGCTGCGTTGCCACGGTCATGGGGGCTTCGCTGGGAAGCGTCATCTGCGACGTTGACGTTCGACCGAGCGAGAAGGCCAAGGACGCCTTTAGGTGGCGGATGGTCGCGCTCGTGCTCACGTGCTGCCTGCTCGCCTACGATCACTACCTCGGCGGTCCAGTCTGCGCCTACATCATCCAGCATCTGGGGAGGGAAGTCGTGTCGGGGCTGGCGGGCATGGTCGCGACGACGGTTGCGGCCGCGCTCGCTCCACATAGGACGTTTTCTCACTCGCTTGTTGCCCTGGCGCTATGGAGTGGGTCCATGCGCCTGCTTTGCGATCCCCTGGCAGCTCCGTTTTGCGTGGGCATCGCCACCCACCTTGCCCTCGACCTGACCAATCGAAAGGGAGTCCGCCTCTTCTGGCCCCTGAAAACAGACGTTGCGCTTGGCATTTGGAAGGCAGACGGCCTGGCCAACAGCCTGCTATCCCTGCTTGGATTGGTCGCATCGGTGGCGTTGCTGGCCATCTTCGCCGCTGGGAGGCATGGTTTATAAAATCTTGCTTGCCAAAACGGGCATTGTTGCTACGATAACGTTGCAAGGAGTCCTAGAGTCATGCGTGGCCGTCGCAAGGGGATGCGTGGTCACGCACTAGGAGGAAGCTGGCTCCGTTGGGGCCTGCATGTGGAGAGGAGAACTCCTATGGCAGTGAAAATTGATACCGATCTGTGTGTTGCCTGTGGCGCTTGTGTTGACGCTTGCCCCGTGGGCGCTCTGTCCGTCGAGGATCACGCTGAGGTCAACGAGGACGAGTGCGTCGAGTGCGGCGCCTGCGTCGACGTGTGCCCCTGCGAGGCCCTGTCCCTGTAAGTAAGACCAAACCCTTCAGGTTTTACGAAGAAGGCCCGCCATCTGGCGGGTCTTTTTTGTTGCAATGGGCGTTTGTCCCGTCCTGTGCCGGAGAATCGGGTTCCGCAACAGAATGACCCACATAATGTGGGTCATTTCGGCGCGATAGCCGCCGTGAACGCCAATTTGAC
>JAFUBJ010000556.1 GCA_017460265.1 Atopobiaceae bacterium
ATTGACCCTCAGGGCAACACGACGAGCGGATATGGTATAGACAAGGAAGAGCTTTCCTATGACGTGTATGACGACATACTGAATGACTATCCCTTTGAGGACCTTATCCAGAACACGTGCATGCCTAACGTGTATCTTGTTCCGGCTACCATCCAGCTTGCAGGAGCGGAAATCGAACTCGTGTCGGCTATGGCACGCGAGAGCATCCTCAAGAACTGCATCGCAGACATCAAGGATGAGTTTGACTACGTCTTCATTGACTGTCCGCCGTCGCTGGGCCTTCTGACCATCAACGCGTTGGTGGCCGCCGATTCGCTCCTGATTCCCATCCAGTGCGAGTACTATGCGCTTGAGGGCGTGACCAAGATCCTTGAGTCCATGAAGATGGTCAAATCACGCCTTAACCGGAGTCTTGATCTCTTTGGCGTTGTCATGACGATGTACGATTCGCGCACCGCGCTTTCAAGGCAGGTCGTGGACGAGGTCAGCAAGTACTTTGGCAACAAGATGTTCAAGACGGTCATCCCGCGCAACGTGAAGATTGCCGAGGCGCCAAGCCATGGCCTGCCGATCATCAAGTACGCGCGCGTGAGCAAGGGTTCGTTGGCCTATATGAAGCTTGCAAAGGAAGTGGTGCGCCGTGGCTAGAAGAAGTGGCCTTGGAAAAGGCCTCGAGTCCCTCATGGGAGAGGTGACCGCGGAGGTCAGCGCTCTTGCGCCAGACTCGACGCTTCCGATTGGTAAGATTCGTCCTAACAAGGAGCAGCCGCGCAGAAACTTCGAGGAGACCGCCCTGGACGAGTTGGCGGACTCCATCAAGCAGAATGGCGTGCTGCAGCCCATCCTGGTCAGGAAGAAGGGCTCAACCTATCAGATAGTTGCGGGAGAGCGACGCTTTCAGGCGGCAAAGCGAGCGGGCTTGAAGGAAGTGCCCGTAATCATTCGAGAGGTGAGCGACGAGGATGTGTTCAAGCTCGCCCTCATCGAGAACCTCCAGCGGTCAGACCTTAACCCCATCGAAGAGGCGCAGGGGTTCAAGCGGCTCATTGACGAGCAAGGGCTGACTCAGGAAGAGTTGGGAAAGGTGCTCTCCAAGTCGCGCTCGGCCATTGCCAACACCATCCGTCTTTTGGATCTTCCCAAGGAAGTGCAGGACTACATGGCGGATGGCCGCATCACTGCTGGGCATGCGCGCGCGATATTGGCCGTCGCCGGCGAGGAGGGTCGAATCAAGCTGGCCGAGAAGGTCGTCAGCGAGAATTTGACGGTACGGCAGACAGAAAACCTTGCACCACTGTTTTCTGGCACAGAAGCCGTTCATCCCGTGCGCGTCCCCACGCCTCAGTCGTTCAAGCGCGCCGCGCGTCAGCTTCGCATAGCGCTTGACACCAACGTGAAGGTCAAGCGTGTGAGAAACAAGAACAAGATCGAGATAGAGTTCGCAGACGAAGATCAGCTCGCGCAGCTTGTTCAGGCGCTGAGCAAGGTTTCGATGGAAGGGGAGGCATAACATGTCCACGTTCAAGAAGATTCGCAACAGGATCATCCTGTACTCCGTGCTGACCTCGCTGGGGTTTGCGGTGTACTACCTTCTGCTGACCGAGGAGGCGCGTCACAGCCTCAAGGACGCAAAGGCTACGGTCACGGATTCCTACCAGAAGATGTCCAACGTCATTCAGGACGCCACGGGCATCGTCATGGAGGATAGCGACGAGTTTCTTCCCAATCGCGACGCTACCGTCGAGCAGTGGAAGAACATAGGTTTCTAAATAAGGAACATACGTTCTATTATTTGAGGGCGTGGTGGGTCATACCTGCCACGCCCTGACGTTCATCTCCCTAAAGAGACATGAGGACACGCTCCATGGCCAAAACGGATCGCAAAAACCAATCGCTTCTCTCGGCGTTCCTGGGGTACTACCGTCCCCACATGGGACTCTTTGTGGCCGACACGCTCTGCGCGCTGGGCCTTTCTGCGACAGACCTTGCCTTTCCGCAGATCCTGAGAAGCCTGACAAGTGGCCTCTTTACCAATGAAGCCGAGGTCATCAGGGGTGCGTTGCCCTTCGTGGCCCTTGGTCTCGTGGCGATGTATGCCCTTCGTTACTTCTTTAGGTGGTTCGTGACCTCGTGGGGCCACATCATGGGCGTGCGCATGGAGACGAGCATGCGACAGGACCTCTTCGATGCGTACGAGCGCTTCAGCTTCTCGTATTTTGACAAGCACAACACGGGCGACCTGCTCAGTCGCGTGACCAACGACCTGTTTGACATTGCCGAGGCGGCGCATCACGGCCCGGAGTGGATCATCATCTGCACGATTGAGATCGTGGGCAGCTTCATCATCCTGGCGAGCATCAGCTGGCGGCTTTCGCTTGCCCTTGCCGTGGCGACGCTGGCGCTGTTCGTGTATGGCCTCTGGGGGAATGCGCAGCTTACGGACCTCTTTCGCGATAACCGCCGTAAGATCAGCCAGGTCAACGCGCAGCTCGAGGACTCGCTGGCAGGGGCCCGCGTCGTCAAGAGCTTTGCTAACGAGGACGTGGAGAGCGCCAAGTTCGCTCGTTCCAACGAGGCCTATCGCGACTCCAAGGTGCGCAACTACCAAGGCATGGGGAAGTTCAACGCGAGCGTGTCGGGCTTTACGGGCGTGCTCTACACCATCATTGTGGTGTACGGTGGCCTGCTTGTGGCGGACGGGCAGCTTGCCACCGTCGACCTGGCGACCTATGCGCTCTACATCTCGATGTTTCTCTCGCCGATCCAGACTATCCTTGACTTCACCGAGATGTTCCAGAAGGCAAAGGCGGGGTTTGAGCGCTTCTACGAGGTCCTGCAGACGCCCCCTGACGTCACTGACCGACCTGGTGCAAACGATCTGCGGGTAGGGGAGGGGCACGTGCGCTTTGACGGCGTGCGGTTTGCCTACGAGGGGGACAGGGACGTAATCTGCGGCCTTGACCTTGACGTGCCTGCTGGAAAGACCGTGGCCCTTGTGGGCCCCTCAGGCGGTGGCAAGTCAACTACCTGCGCTTTATTACCCAGGTTCTATGACGTGCGCGATGGTCGCATCACCATCGACGGCCAGGACGTCCGCGACGTGACGCAGAAGTCGCTTAGACGCGCCATCGGCGTGGTGCAGCAGGACGTGTATCTCTTTGACGGAACCATCAGGGAAAACATTGCCTACGGGCGCCCGGGTGCGAGCATTGAGGACATTCGGGCGGCGGCGAAGGCGGCAAACATTGACGAATTTGTAGAAAGCCTGCCCGAAGGATACGAGACCGAGGTGGGGGAGCGCGGCGCGCGCCTTTCCGGCGGCCAGAAGCAGCGCATAGCCATTGCGCGCGTGTTTTTGAAAAACCCGCCCCTGCTCATTCTTGACGAGGCGACCAGCGCCCTGGACAACGAGAGCGAGCTGGCGGTGCAGCAGTCGCTCTCAAGGCTTGCGGCGGGACGTACCACGCTGGTCATCGCGCATCGCCTTTCGACCATCAGGGGAGCCGACACGATCGTGACCATGGAGGGTGGTCGCGCCGTAGAGCAGGGAACCCACGAGGAGCTGCTCTCCCATGGGGGAACCTACGCGCGGTACTACCGCATGCAGTTTGGTGCGTAACCCTCCCCACAACTGCGGGACACCCGGGGACGGAGGCTCCGTCCCCGGGTGTCCTGAAGCTATTCGCCAAATCTCAAATCGTACCTTGGCTTGATTAGGCCAGAAGTGCGGCTACCTCGCCGAGGCAGGTCTCGAAGCTCACGCCACGCACCTCGTAGTCGGGCTGGTGGCGCGTCACATGCATGGCGTCGACCACGAGCTGGCAGGCAAAGTCCACCGCGTCGTAAAGCGACTTTCCGCACATGATGGCCGCAAGCAGGGCAGATGCGTACAGGTCGCCCGTGCCGTGCAGCATGTAGGGGAGCAGCTCGCCGGAAACCTCGGCCAGCTCGCAGTCGGTGCCGGCAACGTAGTTGCGAATGAGGCCGTCACCGCGGACGACGCCCTTGAGCACCACGTTCTTGGCCCCCTTGGCAAGCAGTGCGTCGATGGTCTTGTGCACATAGGCGTCGTCAACGTCTTGCCCCTGGTACTCGATGCCCGTGATGATGGACGCCTCGGTCAGGTTGGGGGTCAGCACGTCGGCCCCGTCGACGAGCTCCACCATGGCCGCGCAAAGCTCGTCGGTGTAGGTCGCATAGATCTGGCCGTTGTCGCCCATGACCGGGTCGACGATGCGCAGCGCTGCGGGATGCTCGTCGTATAGGCGCTTGATGGCTCCCACCTGCTCGGCGGCACCCAAGAAGCCGGAATAGACGGCGTCAAGCTGGATGCCCTCCTCGACCCAGGCGTCAAGGTAGTCGGCAAGCATGTCGGTGGTGTCGTGCATGTACCACTTGGGAAAGCGCGTGTGCGCCGAGAAGAGCGAGGTGGGCACAGGGCACACGTCACAGCCGGCGGCGGAGAGCACGGGGATGGCCACGCCAAGCGAGCACTTGCCGTATCCACACAGATCGTGCACGGCGGCCACGCGGGGGATGTAGTTGGCATCCCGCTTGTACAGGAACAGGTCCTTTGCGTTGTTCATG
>JAFUBJ010000557.1 GCA_017460265.1 Atopobiaceae bacterium
ACGTTCTCGCGGCCAAAGCCGTTCTCGCGAATCTCCTGAATGCCGTTGGAGACCAGGAAATACAGCTGGTTGTCGGTAATGAGACGCGGCCACACGTAGCTGTTCCAGCACTCGATGACCTTGAGCAGCACCACCGTCACGATGGTGGGGCGGCAGATGGGGATCATCACGTTGGTGAGGTACTTGAAGTCGCTGCAGCCATCTACCTTGGCGGCCTTGTACAGGTCGTCAGGAATCTGGTCGAAGTTCTCTTTGAGCAGGTAAATGTAGAAGACCGACGTCACGCTGGGCAGGATGAGGCCCGTGAAGGTGTTGCGCAGGCCCAGGTTGGTGATGGTCACGAAGTTGGTGATGACCACAAGCTCGTTGGGGATCATCATCAGCGAGAGGAAGGCCGTGAAGAGCAGGTCCTTGCCGCGGAAGTCAAGACGGCTGAAGGCAAATGCCGCGAGCACGATGACCACCAGCATGAGAGCCGTGGTCACGCTGGTAAAGATCACGGTGTTCATGAAGTAGCGCGCCAGGGGCACGGCCGTGAACGCGTCGTGATAGTTCTGCAGCGTCGGCTCGGTGGTATAGAGCTGGGGCACGTATTCGGCGTTGTAGGACCCGTAGCTCTTGATGGAAGTGAGCACCATCCAATAGAACGGGAAGAGCACGATGAGTGCCCACAGCGTGAGCAGGGCATAGGTGATGCCCTTGCGGATCTTCTGCGCGCGCTCATACGAGCGCTGTTCCAGGGTTTGGGTCATGTCGCTCATGAGGTCTGCACGCTCCTTCTCTGAATCAGCAGGTTGATGCAGGTGATGGTCAGCACGATGGCAAAGAGCACGAGCGCGGCTGCCGATGCGTACGACGGGTATCCGCCGCCGTCGCCGTAGAGCATGTCGTACACGTAGCCCACGATGGTGTTCATGCCCGCCGCGTTGAGGTTGGTGCCGAAGATGGCCACCACGTCGCCGTAGGCCTTGAAGGCGCCAATGAAGCCCGTGATGACCAGGTAGAAGATCATGGGGCTGATCATGGGAAGCGTGATCTTGTAGAAGATGCGCCAGCTGCTGGTGCCGTCCACCTTGGCCGCCTTGTAGTAGTCGGGGTTCACGCTCGCAAGCGCGCTCGTGAGGATGAGGATCTTGAACGGCAGGACGACCCAGATGGTGTAGATGCACATCACCGTCATCTTGGCCCAGTACGGGCCCTCGATGAAGTCGACCGTGCTGCCGCCAAAGAAGTGGATGATCTGGTTGACGAAGCCGTCGGTGTAAGGCGTCTTCTGGAACAAGATCATGAAGACCAGGCCCACTGCCAGCGTGTTGGTCACATACGGCAGGAAGAAGATGGTCTGGTACAGCTCCTGCAGCTTGGTGATGGAGTTGAGCGCCACCGAGATGGCAAGCGCCAGCAGCGTGGAGAGTGGCACCGTGACGATGACCAGGATGAAGGTGTTCTTGAGCGCCTGGATGAAGTAGGTGTCGCGCAGCACGTACTGGAAGTTGTAGATGCCCGTGCCAAAGAAGGTCTGTGACGCGGAGTTGTACCCTTCCTCAAAGGAGTAGACGATAACGTCAAAGAGCGGGTACACCACGAACACACCCAGGAAGGCAATGGCGGGAATGAGGTAGAGCCACCCCTTCATGCTCCTGGTGTTCATTTGGCCTCAGCTCCCGCCGCGGCGGCCTTGGGGCCCGCACCGGCCTTGGCGCGCGCCTCGCGTGCCATGACGTCTGCAGGCTCTTCCATGGTCTCGCCAAAGAAGTGGATGCGCTCGCCCGTCTCGGCGTCAAAGAGGCGGGTCTTCTCGGAACGGATGCGGAAGCGCACCGTGTCGCTTGCGGTGTCGATGCGCGCGTCCGAGCTCACGATGGCGCGCATCTGCACGCCGTCATGCGCGTCGTGCTTGGCCACCACGGAGGTGTCACGTCCCATGCGCTCGACGGCAATGAGTCCGCAGGTAAGCGGGCCGTCGTCGGCAGGGACAAAGCCCTCGGGACGGATGCCCACGTTCACGGCGCAGTCGGGCGCACCGTGCACGTCGAGCACCTCCTGCGTGCCTATGAAGAGCTTCTCCTTCTCAACGTGGCCCTCGAAGACGTTGATGGGCGGCGTGCCCAGGAACTTGGAGACAAACAGGTTCTCGGGCTCGTCGTAGACGTGCTGCGGACGACCGACCTGGCGGATGATGCCCTTCTCCATCACGACGATCTCGTCGCAGATGGACATGGCCTCTTCCTGGTCGTGGGTGACGAAGATGGTGGTGATGCCCGTCTCGCGCTGGATGCGGCGAATCTCCTCGCGGGTGGACAGGCGCAGGCGCGCGTCCAGGTTGGAGAGGGGCTCGTCGAGCAGGAGCACCTTGGGCGTCTTTACCAGCGCGCGGGCGATGGCAACGCGCTGCTGCTGGCCGCCGGACATCTCGTTGGGCTTGCGGTCGAGCAGCTCGTCGATCTGCACGAGGCGTGCGGCCTCCTCGACACGGCGCAGCATCTCGTCTTTGCTGAGCTTGTCGGCGCCCTTGAGGTTCTCGAGCGGGAACATGAGGTTCTGACGCACCGAGAGGTGCGGGGAGAGCGCGTAGCTCAGGAACACCATGCCCACGCCGCGCAGCTCGGGGGCGAG
>JAFUBJ010000558.1 GCA_017460265.1 Atopobiaceae bacterium
CCCATCCTCGCTACCTTCAACTTCATCCTTACGGCGATTATCGTCCTCAATGCGGGCGTATATACGATGGTCGAGAAGGATGCGAATCCAGCCAAGGTTGTTACTTCGCCGAGCAATTGGAAGTGGGACTACAGCAACACGGGATTGACCATGACCATAAACCTCATCCCCTGTCTTACGGTGGGTGTGGGCATCCGGGGACTTGCATCTGCTGGTATCAGGGCGCGCTTCCAGTTGACGGAAGTCTGGGGCCTCACCTATAGAGGCGATCTTGATCCCGATATCTACCAGCTTCCCCACTTTCATGCTGGTTGGGCGGCGCAGCTTTCGTTCGTTGTCAGCATGTTCTTCTTCACGTCCAACTTCAACCTCTTGAACCAGCCGTATGAAGAGATCTATGACAACTGATCGACGCCCTGGACAACAACGCCATCCCCATCCTCTTTATCCAGGGCGACGCTGACACCACGGTTCCGCCGCAGAGCGCGCGAGCTGTACGAGCGTGCCACTGGTATACGGGAGCTGCACTACGTTGCCGGCGCGGATCATGCGGAGTCCATCCTTGTGGCGCCCGATGAGTACCGAGAAACTGTGACCGCTTTCCTCGAGCGGGTGTAGCACCTTCACGCCCCCGCGGGGTGCACCTGGGGGGAAATCCAACGGCCGAGTGCCCGGCGTTGTGGACAGCGTCTTTACCATTGGCGAATCGGGAGCAACGCTTGCGCTAGTAGACAGCTTCTATCGCCTGACAGAACGAGCCGCCCCCAGCGGCTATCATCTGCTGAGCGATACGATCGTCTTTGCGGTAACGGACGGCGAGATCTCGCTGATGGATGCATCTGGGTGTGAGGGGCAGTATTGCCGTGGAGGGCTCCTACCAGCTGGCTGGCCTTGTCGACGAGCCGGCGCTCGTGTCGTGGTGACTGAGGTATCGACACCTTTGTTGATGGCTTCAAGCGTGCTGCCATCTCTCAAGTTAGTGTACCCTTTACAGCAACTATTCGGCCTCCATTTTTGGGAGACCGAATAGTTTGCGTAAAGGGTACACTAATCGCTCGAAAACCTATCGGTTAATGAAGATGAGCCCCACGATGCAGAGCGCGATGCCGATAATCTTGCTCGAGGTAAGCGGCTCGTGGTAAAAGAGCGTGCCGACAAGGAGCAGGCTGATGGCCAGAAAGCCGCTCTGCACCACTGCCGCCGCACTTACCTGCCAGCCAGCACGGTACGCAAAGATAAAGCCCACCTCAAGGCCCACCACGACAAATCCCAGCACAAAGGGTGCCCAGTTAAGACGTCCAAACTCCTTGGCAAAGCTGCCTCCGCGGTTGAACACGTGGTACAGGACCACCGACGCCAGCGCCCCCACAAGGTACGTGACCGTGAGCGACGCAAACGGGTTGAGATCTCCCGGAACGCTCTTGGAGCAGATTTGGTAGATAGTGTTGGAGAGCACTACGAGGGCAATGGGCCAGACATACGAAAGCAAGGTTCCTCCGATACGCTTTTGACGGATAAGGACTTCCGCAACTACTTCCCGGTCGTCAGGAACTCCTCAAGCCGGGCGTTGAACTCGTCGGGATACTGCGCTGCCATGAGGTGACCTCCCATCACGTGGGTGGGCGTCTCGGGGCAGAGCGCGTTGAACCACGGCTCGGCGACGTCCGCCCAGTGCTTGGCA
>JAFUBJ010000559.1 GCA_017460265.1 Atopobiaceae bacterium
CATCGAGCTCGGCGCGGGCTTCGACCTCGAGCTGACCGCCCGCGAGAACATCTACCTCAACGGGTCGCTCCTGGGGTACCGCAAGGAGTTCATCGACGAACGCTTCGACGACATCGTTGCCTTTGCCGAACTCGAGAACTTCCTCGACATGCCGCTCAAGAACTACTCGAGCGGCATGGTGGCGCGCATCGCCTTTGCCATCGCGACCATCACCGAACCCGACATCCTCATCGTCGACGAGACGCTCTCCGTGGGAGACTTCCTCTTCCAGCGCAAGTGCGAACGTCGCATCCAGGAGCTCATCGCCTCCAACAACGTGACCGTCCTTCTCGTCAGCCACTCCATCGACCTGGTCGAGCGCATCTGCGACCGCGTGTGCTGGATCGAGAAGGGCGATCAGCGCATGCTCGGCGATGCCCTTGAGGTCTGCGAAGCCTATAAGGCCCTGCAATGACGACGGATAGGACCTGTGACCTCAGCATCATCGTGCCGTGCTACAACACCGAGCGCTATCTTGGCGAGGCGCTAGCGTCGCTGGAACGCCTGAAGGTGAGCGCGCTCGAGGTCCTTCTCATAAACGACGGCTCGACCGACGGGTCCATGGCCCTCATGGCTGACGCTGCGCGCCGCGATGGGCGCTTCCGCGTCATTGACAAGGCCAACGAGGGCTATGGGGCGACCGTGAATCGGGGGATCGACGAGGCGCATGGCAGCTACGTCGGCATCCTTGAGCCCGATGACTTCTTCTACGATGGTGCTGTGGAGCGCCTGCTCGATGTGGCGCTTACGACCGGGGCGGACGTGGTGAAGGGCGACTTCACCTTCTACTGGTCCAAGGACGGGGGAAGGGACGTCCCTGCGGGCGTCATCTCCTCCGACATGGTCGACCGTCCCGTCGACACGCGTGTCGACACACGCATCTTTCGTGCCAAGGCGTCCATCTGGAGTGCCCTCTACCGTCGCGCCTTCCTCAACGAGTGCGGTATACGCTGCCAGACGACGCAAGGGGCGTCGTTCCAGGACACGTCCTTCTCCTTCAAGGTCTATGCGAGCGCCTCGCAGGTGCGCTTCGTCGACGTGCCCGTCGTACACTATCGCCAGGACAACGAGGCGTCGTCGATCAACTCCAAGGACAAGGCCAACGCGGTCGTTCACGAGTTTGACGTCATCGATGCCTGGCTTGACGAATGTTCGGATTCAGACCATCGCGATGCCCTTCGTCTGGAGGCGCAGGTTGGTAGGTTCAACGCGTATCTGTGGAACCTTGACCGCTTGGGCGACGAGACGGCCCTGCCGTTTCTGGAGGATATGGCCGCTTGGTATGTGCGTGCAGAGAAGGACGGCTCTCTTGACCTTTCCCGATGGGATGGGTGGCGTCTTGCGAACCTCCGCTCCATCGAGCGTAGCCCCATGCGCTATTTGGCCCTCCGGAGGCGCTTTCGTGGCGACTCGTCCCTCTCCAAGGCGCTTTTTGCCCTTGCTCTCGGCGGTCCCAGTACGCTTCTTGCGGCGCTTTCAGAGCGTGCGGGGAGGTCATGATGCGCGTCTCAATTGTTGTGCCGTGCTTTAACTGCGCCACTGTCGTGGGTGAGTGCTTAGACTCGGTCCTCAGCCAGCACCACGATGACCTTGAGGTCGTGTGTGTTGACGACGGGTCCACCGACGACACGACAGCTGTGCTGCAGCGCAAGGCAAAGGCCGATCCACGCGTCGTTGTCGTCTCGCAAGCCAATCGGGGCGTGTCTGCCGCAAGAAACGCTGGTCTCAGACGCAGCACGGGCGAGGTCGTGCTGTTCGTGGATGCAGACGATGCGCTAGTTGACGGCGCCCTGCCCTCCATCGTCTCGCGCTTTGCCTACGGAGGTGTAGACTGCCTCGTGTTCGGCATGAAGGTCGAGCCTGAAGAGGCTACCCCCATGACGCTGGCCCATCGACTTGCGCCACGCGATGCCGTGTTTGATGGCAATCCCAAAGACCTCATCTTCCGCGAGCACACCCATCCGTATGCCTTTCGCGTTGCGCTCTCTCGAGAGTTCCTGGCCGCCAACGACATCTGCTTTGACGAGGGCCTCACGCTGGGCGAGGACGAGGCCTTCCTCTTTACCTGCTACATGCTTGCGCATAGGGTCATCCTCTCCTCTGAGCAGCTCTACGTGTATCGCATGAGCGACGGCTCTGCGTGGCATAAGAACAACGCATCCGACGACGTACTTCCTCAGAAGCTCGACAAACACCTTGCCTTGGTAGCCTCCGTGCTGGGAGACTGGCAGCGCAGGGGACTTGCGGGCATATGTGACCAGGAGCTGCTCGACTGGCTTCTTGACCTGCTCATGCTTGATGTCTCGCGCTTGGGCACGGAGGGACAGGTCGCGTTCTATCAGCGTCTGTGGCAGGTGCTGGAGGGCTCCTTTGGCAAGGACGGCG
>JAFUBJ010000560.1 GCA_017460265.1 Atopobiaceae bacterium
AGCTTCATGTTGTCGCCGATGTAGAAGTCGTCCACCTGCCCGTTGATGTGGCACTGGTAGTCAAGGCCGCGATCGGTGCACTGGCTGCTGAACATGGTGTTGATGGCCTCGAGCAGCTTGGAGAACGAGAACTCCTCGTTCTTGAGGATGAGGCGGCCGCTCTCGATGCGGCTCATGTCCAGGATGTCGTTAATCAGGTTCAGCAGGTGCTCCGCCGAGCCTCCGATCTTCTCCAGGTGCTCGCGCGTCTTCTCGGGCAGGTTGGGGTCGTTGAGGGCGATGCTGTCCAGGCCGATGATGGCGTTCATGGGCGTGCGGATTTCGTGGCTCATGTTGGAGAGGAACGCGATCTTTGCCCTGTTGGCACGCTCGGCGACGCCCAGTGCGTCACTGAGCGCTTGGTTCTGGGCCATGGCGGCGCGCGTCTCGGCGTCAACGTCGGTGAAGCAGGCCCCCACGTTATGCACCACACCGTCATCTCGGTCCTCGGGGTGGCGCACGCTGGCAAACCTCACGACCTCAAAGGACTCCTTGCCGTCGACCGAGATGAGGTAGCGATACGAGATGACGCGGCTCTCCTTGAGGCACGCGCGGATGCTGTCAGGCTGGATGAAGTGCAGGAACTCCTCGCGATACGGCTCGGTGACGTAGGTGTTTGCGTACTGGGTGACGGCCTCCAGATAGGGGAAGCGGTCGCCCACCTTAAGGCCGTCGATGTCCGAGCGCGACTGATAGCAGATGCCCGCGTCTGTGTCGAGCTGAATGTAGTACACGCTGCGATAGTCGGAGGCTAGCGCCGTGATCATCTCGTCCTGACGGGCCTTGGTCCGGCTCTGCTCAAGCAGCTGCTCCTGCAACGCCAGCTTGCCCTGCAGCTCTTCGTGGCGGGCGCGGGCCTCCGCCTCGGCGGTCTCCCTTTCGAGCATCTGGCGCGCGTGGCGGCGGTTCTCGGAGATGATGGAGCCAAAGATGGCGAGCAGAGCCGCCGCCGTGAGGAAGGACTGGACGATGCTCCTGCGAATGATCCCCTGGGAGATGCCGCTGATCTGATCGCTGATCACGCTTTCGCGGATCAGGTAGGTCAGCAGCCAGTCGGTGCCTTCCACCGGAACGAAGCTCAGGGTCTCGCGCACGCCGTCATACGTGAAGGAGACCTCGCCAGCAACGCCACCCGTGAAATCGTGCAGGAAGCGCTCGTAGGAGTAGCCCTCCGCAAACTGGGCGTGCTCCATGGCCTCGAGCAGGTTGGTCTCGGCCGCCTGGCCGCCCAGAATCGCGTTGGTGAGCGAGATGCCCTCGCGCGTGTAGATGTTGCAGAAGGTCGCGTCGGTGGTGCCCGACTGCATGGATACGCCGCTGAGCATCTCGTCCATGTCGATCTGGATGAAGCAGGCCACCAGCGTCTGACCCTCGAAGGGGATGTTCACGGGCTGGGCAATGACCACCTTCTTGTCGGAGCTCTCGCGGTTGAGCACCGAAATCTCGGCCTTGTTCAGCGTGCGATAGTCAAAGCGGTAGTCAGCGATGTTGGTCTGGGGACCGAGGGCGGTGTAGATGAGGCCGTTAGTGTCCACGAAGGCAAAGCGCTCCAGGTTGTAGAGCTGCTTTATGCGCGCCTGGTAGTCCTGCAGGTGCTCGAGGTCGCTCAGGTCACTCTCGTCCATGAGCGCTATGGCCACCTGCATGTCGTGGGTGCGCTCCTGCAGGTTTGAGGCGACCACCTGCTCGCGGCGCCCCGCAAGCTCGTCAAGGTAGAGAAGGCTGACCGAACGCACCGCTTCCTCGGTGTCGCGCGTCGCGCTGCGGCCCATCCACATGGTGGTGAGGATGAGTATGGTCGCCACAATCGCAGCCCCGATGACCGTAGCGTTTCTTGTAGCACTGCTCTTGTTTGTCTCCACCTTGACCGCCCATCGGTTGAGGGTGACTCTTGGCCGTGCAGTTGTGGGGGGGGGGGGGGG
>JAFUBJ010000561.1 GCA_017460265.1 Atopobiaceae bacterium
CTGCCGTTTTCTCCCAGCAGGGCCAGCACCTCTCCGCGGTAAATGTCAAGGTCAACGTCTTTGTTGGCAATGACCTTGCCCGCAAACTCCTTGGTGATACCGCGCATGCGCACGGCAAGCTGTCTCTCAGCCATGGAACCCTTTCCGACAATGCTCAAGTTGTCAGATTCGGTGCGCCTCGGGGGCTACCCCCTAAGACGCACGCAACACCAAACTCGTAAAGAGAAAAAGGACGGCCCTTGTTGCCAAGGGCCGTCCCAAACCAAACGTAGATCTTAGAAGGCGGTGTCAAGCAGGTTGATGCCGTCGATCTGCAGGTCGAAGTACGGAGCAGAGCGGTACTCAGACTCGTGGAAGTAGCCGTCAGCGATGACCTCGGTGTCGCCCTCGTAGGCAGCGTCGGTGTCGACGTCAGCCTTGTAGCTGTCAAGGGCCTTGCCCTCGACGGTGAAGGTGGTGGTGTCAAAGACGTGGATGGAGCCGTCCTCGAGGCCAGCCTTGACCTCGGCGATCTTGTCGGCGGTACCGGCGGCGGCGGCAGCCTCGTTGACCTCGGTCAGCTGGACGGAGTCGGTGGCAAGGGTGCCCGTCCAGTCAGCCTCGATGGCCTCGCCCGCGATGGTGGCGTTGATGGCGTGCTCGTAGTACGGAGCCCAGTTGATGCGGGAGGACACGATGAAGGTGTTGGGGCAGGCGTCCTTGGTGGAGCCGTTGTAAGAGACGTTGGGGATGCCAGCGTTCTCGCAGGCGGTGGGGGCGCCCATGGAGTCGGCGTGCTGGGAGATGAGGTCGGCGCCAGCGTTGATCAGCTTGGTCGCACCCTCCTTCTCGGCCGTCTCGTCGTACCAGGAGCCGGTGAAGGTAACGTCCATGGTGACGTCGGGCACGATGGACTTGGCGCCCAGGAAGAACGAGGTGTAGCCAGAGACGACCTCGGCGTAGGTGTAGGCGCCCACGTAACCCATCTTGGGGGTGGCACCCTTGAGCTTGCCGGCATCGGCCAGCTCCTGCAGCTTCAGACCAGCAGCGACACCAGCAAGATAGCGGCCCTCATAGATGGAGGCAAAGGCGTTGTGGTAGTTGGCAAGGCCCTCGGTGTGAGCCTTGGTGCCGGTGGCATGGCAGAACTGAACCTCGGGGAACTCCTTGGCGGCCTGAATCATGTAGTCCTCATGGCCGAAGGAGTCGGCGAAGATGACCTTGCAGCCAGCGTCCGCGAGCTCGGCCGCAGCGTCGTAGCACTCCTGGCCCTCGGGGATGTTGGTCTTGATCATGTAGGAATCCTCGGCGATGCCCAGGGTGGCCATGGCCTCCTTGAAGGCGTTCAGGAAGTTGAGGTCATAGGTGGAGTTCTCGTCGTGCAGACAGATGAGGCCGACCTTGATGGCCGCGGTATCAGCGGCAGCTGCGTCGCCCTCGGCAGGAGCAGCGCTCTCGGAGGAGCCGCCACCGCATGCGGCCAGCGCAAGAGCAGCCATGCTGCCCAGGCCCAGCGAAAGTGCCTGACGACGGTTCATCATGATCTCGTTCATGTCCTTCATACTCTCCCTTTCGTTGTAAAACACATTGCTTTGCAAACTTGCAAACCTTGTATAACCACACAGATTACGAGCGGAATACGATCTCGCTATCTGTCATGGACTCAATCATGGCCAGCGACTCGATGTGCAGGCCTTGCTCGCGCAGCTTGTCTCCTGCGCCGGTGAAGCACTTCTCTATGGCGATGGCCACGCCCACGACCTCTGCCCCCGCCTGATCGCAGAGGTCCATAAGGCCATGAAGCGCCTGGCCGTTTGCCAAAAAGTCATCAACCAGAAGCACGTGGTCGTCTTTCGTGAGGTAGCTGCTGCTAACCACCACGTTGTAGTCCTCGTTATGCGTGAAAGAGTGCACCTTTGCGGAATAGGTGTTTCCGTCGACATTGCTGGTACGGTGTTTCTTGGCAAAGAGCACGGGAACGCCCATCTCCATACCCACCGCCGCAGCGATGGCAATGCCACTTGCCTCGATGGTCAAGACCTTGGTCACCCCGGAATCCGCAAACAGTCGCGAAAACTCCTGGGCCATTTGGCCAAGGAACTCCGTGTCGATGTTTTGGTTGAGGAAGCTTCCGACCTTCAGGATGTCACCGGGCAGAACCTGCCCCTCGCGGAGAATCTTCTCTTCCATTTGCTTCATAAATCAGACTCCCAAAAGACCTCTGACCGAAGAAATCATACCGCACACGAGCTAGGTTACAAGAATAACGTACCTGAAGGGAATATTCCGCACTCGATACTTTCTCACAACAAATCATCTTTTGGGGCACACAATGGTGCCATAACTTATGTCAGACGTGCACTCTACGCTAGTTGTTGACTCCGTGATGCGTGACTATGGTGTTTCGGTCGATCGACTCTAAGGTATAGCCAAGTGACTGA
>JAFUBJ010000562.1 GCA_017460265.1 Atopobiaceae bacterium
CGTTGATACTAGCTTAGCGCAAACTCACGCGAGCGAGGACAACTCAGGAATCCAGCCGACGGGACTCTTCTCGCCTGCCACCGCGGACGCCGTGGTGATCGACAGGCCAAAGAGCAGGTCACTTTCGCTCACAGTCAGCACGTCAAAGCCCGTGGCCTTCATGAATTCGGCCACCGCAATCGCGCCGCCCAGAATCACCGCCGCACGCTTGGGCTGCAGGCCCGGCAACTGGGCGCGCTCTGCCACCGTCATGGGAGCCAACTTGGCCTCCAGGCGCTCTACCTGCTCGAGCGTCAGCTCGTGCAGGTGCACGAACGCTGAGTCATACGGCACGAGCTCCGCATCCATCGCCACCAGACTCGTGACCGTCCCACCACAGGCAACGAGACGCTCTGCTCGCACACGCGCCTCGCCGAGCATCCCCGACAGCGGGGCAAAGAGCTCGCGCGCAAAGGCGTGAGCTGCTGCAAGGCCCTCGTCGGTAGCGACGCCGTCCTCTCGCTCGGACAGGAAGCGCTCGGTTATGCGCCGGCAGCCCACGTCGATCGAGCGCACAAAGGCCAGGTCGATAAGCCCACCCTTCATGCTCCCCATCGCAAACTCGGTAGAACCCCCACCGTTGTCCGCAATGAGGATCGCCTTGCCAGGAAAGGCCTGCGCGACGCCCAAAAACGTGAGCATCCCCTCAACCTCACCGGGAATGACCTGCGGCTTAAGCCCGCGCGCGGCCAGCGCGTCAAGCAGTTCGTCGGAGTTTGCGGCGTCGCGCGCCGCACTCGTCAGCGTGCAGCACATGACGGGTGCCGCGGAGCTGCGCGCCGCCGCAAGGTAGGCGTCGGCGCATGCCAGCACGCGCGCCTTTGCTGCGTCGCAGATGTGCCCCGTAGCGGAGAGGCCTTCGCCCAGGTCGCAGATGGTGGACTGCTTTGCCAGCCGCTGCACGCGGCCTCCTTCGACGTCCGCCACGGCCAATCGGGCGGTCACCGTACCGATGTCGATGCACGAAACCCGTTGCATACTCGCCTTCTCCTTTTTCAATCGTCCTTTCGAAGCCTTAGATTAACAAAAGCGCAGTTGGCAATTTTGATAACGCTTCCAAAGGACGATTTGCTTTTTATTGCCCCTACTGCCAGTTCTCGCTGCTATAGAAAAACAGCACGTCAAGCACCCTTATGTACCACGGCCGCGTATCCTCGACCTCAATGTCGCCCAGCATCTCGGTCTGGTCCTCCTTGGGAAGGCCCTCCACCACAACGCCAGTTTCTCCATCCTTAACCCAGCCCCGGCGATGGGCCTCGTCTTCGACTCCCTCTTCTGACTGAAGCCGATCCAGGTCCTGGTCCAGCGACTCGTTCTGCTCTTCCACGGCTTCTAGGTGCGCCTTGAGGTCCTGCCCGCTGCGCACTGCCACATAGTAGTTGCGTGTTGGGCCATACAGCATGACAACGAAGACCAGCACCATCGCAACCGCAAACACGGTCAGGGGATGGTTGCGCGCCGAATCTACGGCAGAGCTCAAGATGTCATCCAGGCTCAGCTTGTTGCGCCGACGCCTGCGCCTCCGACTATCAGCTCGCGTACCTCTGCTTTGTCTTTCAGCCACGTTCGTCCGCCTTCACGTTGTCCCACAGAACGTTGAGCTCCTCGGTGGAGTACTCATCCAGCGGCCGCCCCTCCTCACGAGCGGCTCGCTCGACGGCAGCCCAACGGCGACGGAACTTGCGGTTGCTTGCCGCAAGCGCTTCCTCGGCATCTATTCCCTCACGACGTGCCACGTTTACCAGCGCAAACAGCATGTCGCCAAACTCCTCGGCGGCAGCTTCGCTCCCCCGCTCTTCGCGCTCAAACTCGGCGCGCTCCTCAGCAACCTTGTCCCAGATGTCCGCAACCGTATCCCACTCAAAGCCCGCCTTGACGGCACGCTTGCTAATCTTTTGCGCCTGCATCAGCGCCGGAAGCGAGGCCGGAACGGAGTCAAGAAGCCCCGGCTCCTCCCCCGCCTGGCCGCGGGCCTCGCGCTCCTGCTGCTTGACCGCATCCCATGCGTCCAGCGCACCGTCGGCCGTCGTGGCAACCTCGTCGCCAAACACGTGCGGATGGCGCCGCACGAGCTTCTCGTTCAGCTCGCGGCATACGTCGTCGAGCGTAAACTCGCCGTCGTCGCTCGCGATCTGCGCGTGGAGCAACACCTGCTCGAGCACGTCGCCCAGCTCTTCGCGGAGGTGAGGCACATCGTCGGCCAGGATGGCGTCAACCGCCTCGTAGGCCTCCTCGACCATGTTCTTGGTGATGGAGCGGTGCGTCTGGGCCTTGTCCCACGGGCAGCCATCTTCTTGGCGCAGGCGCCAGATGGTGCGCACCAGACGATCGAACTCGGGATGACTCGCGGGCGCGCCATCGCGCTCAAGCGTCTGCGCATCCACGCGCGCAACCGTCTCCTCAAAGGTGCCTGTTGTGGTCATATGCTCGCCTTCGTTACGTTTGAGCTGCAGTTTTCGCGTAGTGGCCAGGTGGTTTCCCGGCACACGTAATGATGATAGCGCCATCAAGGCCACCAGCGCTACACTAGAGCCATGGGATTCAAGACGTACACATGCCCCATTGCCAAAAAGTGCGGCGGCTGCGAATGGCTCGCCGTCCCTTATCCTATACAGCTCAAGCGCAAGCAAGAGGCCGTCGAGAAGCTCTTTACACGGATAGCCGATGAGGACGGGGCGCAGATCGAGTCCGTGCGCGGGATGGAAGAGCCGCGCGCCTTTCGGTTCAAGGCGGCAACACCGTTTGCACCTGGCAAGGGCGGTCGCATCAGGAGCGGCTTTTATGCGGCCGGGTCCCACCGCATCGTGCGCTGCGACGAGTGCCTGGTGGAGGACCCCCGTGCGCGCGACGTCCTGAACTCGGTGGCACGCATTGCTTCTGACCTGCACATTCCTGCCTACGAGGAGGACCGTGGCACTGGCTGCCTGCGCCATGCGGTGCTGCGCTGCGGATACGCGACCGATGACCTCTTGCTGACGCTCGTCACCAACGGGCCGCAGCTCCCACGCGAGAAACGCTTTGTAAAGGAGCTGCGCGAGGCCCATCCAGAGCTGAGTACCGCCGTGCAAAACATCAACGAGCGCCGCACCAACGCCATCCTGGGCCGCGACTGCAAGACGCTCTATGGCTCCGGCATCATGCACGACAAGCTGCTGGGCTGCACGTTTGAGATTGGCCCCACGAGCTTCTACCAGACCAACCCTGCGCAGACCGAGGTTCTGTACCAGCTGGCGCTAGACGCGGCGCAGCTGCATGCGGGCATGCGCGTGCTGGACGCCTACTGCGGGACGGGCACCATCGGTATCTGCGCGGCCGCCACATCAAACGAAGTGCAGGTCACAGGCGTAGAGCAGGTGCGCGGTGCGGTTTCGTGCGCCAAGCGCAACGCCGCCGCCAACGGCGTTTCGGACCGCTGCGCGTTCATTCGTGCCGACGCCACGCAGTACCTGGTGAAGGCCGCAAAGACCGGCGAGCACTTTGACGTCGTCGTCATGGACCCGCCGCGCGCAGGCTCCACGCCAGAGTTTCTCTCCGCCGTGGCAAGCATCGCGCCGGAGCGTGTGGTGTACGTCTCGTGCAACGCCGTGACGCAGGCCCGTGACCTCGAGATCCTTCGCGCGCAGGGCTATCGGATGGAGCTCCTCACCCCTGTGGACATGTTTCCCCACACCAAGCACGTCGAAACGGTCTGTTTGCTCACACGCCAGAAGACGAAGGCATCAAGAGATCACCCTAGTCCGTCCGACCTCAGCACGGGCTACGCTACAGGTTCCACTTCCTGTCCCAGATAGCGCGAATCTTGTCAAAGTTTGCCGGGCGAAGGTACCAAATGGCCAATCCAAGCTCGGTGCCCGAGTAGATGATCTGGGGGATGAGGTTGGCAAGCGAGATGCCCTCGAGCATGGCGCCAGAGCTGGAAATGCTCATGAACAGCAGGTTGATGACGTCGTGGAAGAAGTGGAACAACATGCAGGGAATGATGGTGCCTGTGTTCAGGTACACGGCGGCAAAGAGCCCACCAGAGATGCTTGCAGTGATCGTCTGCTGCAATGTCCGGGCAACATCTCCCCCAGCCGCAAGGTTCGCAACGTGAGTCAGGCCAAAGACCGCTGCTGTTACGACCACCGAGAAGACCATGCCGCCATAGTCGCGCTTGAGCCTCATGAAGTTGGGAAGCGCGAACGCTCTGAAGACCATCTCCTCCATGACGCCAGCCATAAGCGACAAGGCAATAACGTGCAGTATGTTGTTGAGCGTGCTGCCACTTCCTATGATGCGGTCAAGAATGAAGAACACGACGTCAAGGATGGCGACGGGGACAAACATCTTGAGCCCGTCGGCGATGCCATCAGTGGCAAACGGCCCGCTAAACGCACCCCTGTAGAAGACCTTGCAGACCACAAACGTGACGACAAGCGCAGCGGGCACGATGCTGACAATGGTGCAGAGATCGGCCGCCGAGCCCTCTAGGCCAAGCACCGTAGCCGGAGCGCTAAAGAGGGAAAACGTGAAGAGCGCAAACAGCAGAGTGAGGGCATACGAAAGAATCGGACGATCAAAGAGCTTCATGGGTCGTTTCTGGTTTGATTCTTCGGACATCGGGCGCCCCTTTCCTTGTAGCGCGTAATGGTGCCTAACCATCATAGCGCCAGCCTACCCGCACGCGGATAGGCTGGCGCTATGATTATCTTTTTGCTACTAATTTACGCTCTTTTCTATTTGACCTTGGCGGGGTTGGCTTCGATAGTCTGGGCGGTAATGTCCTTGGGGGTGGCACCGCGATTGGGGCCGTCCACAAGATTGCCCTCGCCGTCAACGAAGATGATGGTGGGGGTAGCCGCAGCGTCAATGAGGTCGCGGTACGTGGCGTCCGCAAGCACAGTGGGGTACATGATGCCCGCGGCCTCCACGATGCTCTGTGCGTTTGAAATATGCTTCTCGTTGGCCACGCCGTCGTTGTCCAGCACGTCGCAGCACACGCCCACGACACCAAAGCCCTGATCGGCATACTCTTTGGAGAGGTCCTCGAGGTCAGGCAGGGAGCCAATGCAGACCGAGCAGGTGGTGGCCCACATGTCGACCATGGTCAGCTTGTTCTGCGCAAAGAGGTCTCCTAGCTTCACCTCGTTGCCGTCCAGTTCTTTCACAGTGAGGCTGGCCAGCTTGGCGGTGTCGATATCACCGGAGCGTTGCATCGTGGGAAGCTTTATTTCGGAAATCTCGACGCAGCCCACGTATTCGTCGATACGGCTCATAAGCTCGAGCGCGCGATCCATGCGGGCCTCGTTTGTGCCAAGGTCGATATAGCATGCCTTCAATTCCTCTGCGGTGGGACCGCCTTCAGAGACGTTTTGCGCAACATGGTCGTCTAGGGTCTGGTCGGTCGTGATGCCCACAAACTCAAAGATGCCTGGGTGTGCACGCTGTGCGATGAGATCGTTGTCGACGTCGGCGATCCAGATGCGCCCCAGACGCCATCGTAGCTGACGCGCATCCATCCGGAGATGCTGTCATCTGCGGCAAGGTCCTCTGGCAACGTAAAGGTAAAGCCCGGCAGGGAGATGACGCCACCCTTAGCGGCAACCATTGTCTGCTTTTCCAAAAAACGCCGGAGACGGGTGGTTGAAGATGCTCTAAGACTACCAGCATACAGCGAAAACCCTGAAAGCTGGTGGCTGGTTACCTCCCAGCACCGCCGGCGTTCGTCGAAAACCCCGCAAGCTGGTGGTCGGTTACCGCTCCGTACCGCCAGCGTTCGTCGAAAACCCCGCAAGCTGGTGGTCGGTTACCGCTCCGTACCGCCAGCGTTCAGGGAAAACCGTGCATGCTGGTGGTCGGCCACCGCCCAGCACCGCCAGCCTTCAGAGAAATCCCCGCAAGCTGGTGGTTCGCCGCCATCTGTACCGCCAGCGTTCGGGGAAAACCTTGAAAGCTGGTGATCGGTTACCGCTCCGTACCGCCAGCATCCCGAGAAGATGCGGTGGGCTATTCCGCTATAGGTTGCGAGATGCCCACTCCGCAAGCTCCTCGTAGCGCACTGTCCCGACGGCAACGCCGAGCATGGTCTCGAGCAGCTCGTCGGCGGCAGGCTTGAACGAAAACCCATTGATGCGCAGGAACGCGCCCATGCAGGCGGTGGCGGCGCGCTTGTTGCCGTCAAGGAAGGGGTGGTTCCTCGCGATGCCGTAGGCATAGCGTGCGGCCTTCTCCGCGAACGCCGGGTACAGCTCGGAGCCCCCGAACGTCTGGAACGGCTGCGCCAGAGCGGACCTGAGGAGACCCTCGTCACGTAGGCCTGGCAGCCCGCCGAAGCGCTTTAGCGACGCCTCATGAATTGAGAGGGCCTCGTCTAACGTGAATCGTCGGCTGTTCGGTTGTGCTCAAGGACCAGCTCCCTGAGAGCCGCCTCGGCCTGCTCCGCAGGAAAGATCCCGCCGTTGCCTGGCGGCAAGACGGAGCGGAGCTCCGGTGCCTTGTACGTACAGGTCACGATTCTTGCGACAACCAAGATGAATCGATGGGCCCAATTATCGAAGAACGACATTGTTTGTCGCAAGTAGTGTCGCAAGTAAGCCCAAAACGCAAGCAGGTCAGACACAACACAGTGTCTGACCTGCTGTTCTTTCTGGTGCCCCCGGACGGATTCGAACCGCCGACACCAGGTTTAGGAAACCTGTGCTCTATCCCCTGAGCTACGAGGGCGTGCGTCAGTCATTCTAGCATCTTGCGAACTTGTGCACCAGCCCGCAACCATCAGCTATTCCGAAGCGCAGGATCTTTTCCTGCTTCGGGCATCTCGCCACGATACGGCACAAACGACGGATCCGGCTTCAGGTAGCGCTTGTCGATCTTTGCAAGGTAGGTGATGGGGAACCCGTCCATGCCGTGAATGAGCGTGCAGCGCGCCTCCATGACGGCCGACAGGAGCAGCAGCGCCTCGCGCACATCAAAGCCATGCTCGTCAACCATCAGACGCAACAGCTCGTTGATGGACGCGGCATGTGCCTCCTCCATCCCCGGCAACGCGGCCAGCGACATGAGGTAGCGCTCGTCCTCCAGCTTGATCCAGCGCCCGCGACGGTCCTCGTGCATGACTTCCACCGCAAGCTCGACCTCGCCCGTGCATTCCAGCGCCGTATGACAGATCTCGCCGTCGCCCATCACCGCATGCAGATCGCCCACATGCAGCAGTGCACCCTCCACAAAGACGGGCAGGTAGATGGTGGTGCCAGCGCACACTTCCTGGCAATCCATGTTGCCGCCATGCAGTCCGGCAAGCATGTTGGACACGGGCTCGCCGTCAGGGGCTGTGCCCAGCGTGCCAATCATGGGCGCCACAGGAATCTGCAGCTCGTCGGACCACTGGCACATGCCGTCCACCACGGGAACGGTCTTGGTGACCACGTCCCAGTCGTTGGGCCAGAGCTTGCGCGAAAGCGGATGACGCCACCCGGCAAAGCCCATGTACGAAAGGGCGGCCGGCTGCACGTCGCGGATATGAACGGCAAGCGTGTCTCCGGGATGTGCTCCCTCCACGCCGACAACCGTGGTCAGATTGGGGCCGCGCGACTTGGACGGATCCCACTGGTCCTGCGCATCGTTAAGCCAGTCGCCACCCGTAAGCTGCGTCTGCACTCGGAAGACCTCGCCCTCGCGCACCGTGATGGCAGGCTCGTTGTCCCGTGAATGCTGGTTATACAGACGATCAATCCCTGCGACCTGCATACAAACCCCCTACCCCGAAGTCGTGCGCCACGACCTCAGTGTAGGGGATTGACAGCCAGCAGGCGAAGGCAAAGGCACAGACGCTACTTCTCGGCGTCCTCGCGGATGATCTGCTCGAGCTTCTTCTTGGTCAGGCCTTTGACCTCGGCGTCAACGCGCTTTCGAATGGGGCGCGCCTTGACCAGGTCGTAGATGAAGGCGCCAATGATGCAGGCGTACGCCAGGACCAGCGTCACCATGGCGCCCACAACAAGCCGCGAGGCAAAGTCGGTGTCCACGCCTTCAACGCGGTTGAGATAGGCGTTCACGCCAAACGAGAAGATCGTGAGCGCAAGGCCCGAGCCCAGCAGAATCCACCACACCTTCTGCGTCTTCTTGTACTCAGGGTCGTTCTTGAGGATGATGTTGGCGGCGGTGACGCGGCGGTCATCGGCGTCGCGGCGCGCGGCGCGGTCGGCCTTGCGCTCCTCCTTGGTCATCTCGCTCGTCTTCTTGCCGGAACGGCCCTCCTTGGCATCCTCGGCAGAAACGACGCGCACCGACGATGCCGCAGCCGTAGCAGGCTTGGCGCGTGCGGTCGAGCGCTTGGAGAAGCCCGAGGACTCCTCCTGCTGAGCGCCGTTGTCGGCATCCTTCTTCTCCTTGCCGCTAAAGATGCTTCCGGCCTCCTGGGCCTCGCGCTTTGCGGCGTCAATGGTGTCGCGCAGTGACATTACTGCTCCTTCATGGGCGTGAACTCGGTTCCGGTGATGATCTGGAATGCCTCCTCGTAGCGCGCGGAGGTTCCGGCAATGACGTCGGTCGGCAGGTGCGGTGGCTCGCCCGTCATGTCCCAGTTGGCCTTGAGCCAGTCGCGCACGTACTGCTTGTCATAGCTGGGCTGGACGTTTCCCTCGGCGTACTCGTCCGCAGGCCAGAAGCGGCTGGAGTCGGGTGTCAGGCACTCGTCGATAAGCGTCAGCTGGCCATCGATCAGGCCAAACTCAAACTTGGTGTCGGCGATGATGATGCCGCGCGTCAGCGCGTACTCCGCCGCGGCGTTGTAGATCTTGAGCGACGCATCGCGGAGCTGCTCCGCCATGTCGAGGCCCACGATCTCGGCGCAGCGCTCAAACGAGATGTTCTCGTCGTGGTCGCCCAGCTCGGCCTTGGTAGACGGGGTGAAGATGGCCTCGGGGATCTTGCTTGCCTCGGTCAGGCCGTCGGGCAGGCGGATGCCGCAGACCGTGCCGTCCTGGTCGTAGGTCTTCTTGCCAGAGCCGGTCAGGTAGCCACGCACGATGCATTCGATGGGCAGGGGCTGCGCCTTCTTGACCAGCATGGAGCGACCGGTGAGATAGGCCTCGTAGGTGCGGTACTCCTCGGGATAGTCCGCCACGTCCATCGAGATGAGATGATTGGGCATGAGGTCGGCAAAGCGCTCAAACCAGAACTGGGAGATGCGCGTCAGGATCTCGCCCTTGTGCGGAATCTCGTCCGGAAGAATGAAGTCGAACGCGCTGATGCGGTCCGACGCAACCATCAGCAGGCTGTCGCCGCAATCATAGATGTCGCGGACCTTGCCGTGACTGTCGGGCCTGATCTCCATCTGGGCCATGAGACCTCCTTATGCGTGATGTGCAACCTATTCATTGTAGCAGGGTAGCCCCTGCTCAACGGCGAGGCCTTTGATAGATAAGAGTTACTCTCCTGCGACTTCCCGCGCACCACCAGGCGCTGCTTGGGGATCAGCCTTCCTGGATGGCCTGCGAGAGCGTCCTTCTGCCGTGGTCCTGTGGGAAGCGGATGCTGAAGAGCGTGCCCTTGCCAAGCTCGGACTCGACGGTGATGGTGCCGTTGTGCTGGTCAACGATCTCTTTGGTGATGGCCAGGCCCACGCCCAGGCCGCCCGACACACGCTCGCGGCTTGCGTCAGAGCGCCAGAAGCGCGAGAAGATGCGCGAGATGTCTTCCTTAGCAATGCCCATGCCCGTGTCCTGCACCATGATGACGACCTCCGGCCGCTCAT
The DNA here is from genome assembly GCA_017460265.1 of Atopobiaceae bacterium. GTDB lineage: Bacteria > Actinomycetota > Coriobacteriia > Coriobacteriales > Atopobiaceae > UBA1367. Next base: position 9,773 of record JAFUBJ010000562.1, read on the forward strand.
AGGCAAGCGTCACGAGCACCCAGCCACCCGACGAGGTGTAGCGCATGGCGTTGGACATGAGGTTGACGATGGCCTCGCGAATGAGGTCAGGGTCAACGTCGGCGTACAGCTCGTCGCGCGGGGTCTCGTTGGCAAAGCGCAGGTGAAGGCCCTTCTCGTGGAACAGCTGATGCTGCGAGCTCACCAGGCTGCGCACCAGGTAGACCATGTCGGTGCGCTCAAACTTGAGGCTCCCCTTGCCGTTTTCGATGCGCGAGAGGTGCAGCATGGCGTCAACCAGGCGAGAGAGGCGCCGCGTTTCGGAAGCGACGGTCTCCAGGTGCTCGTCGTCTGCGGGAAGCATACCAGCCTGCATGGCCTCGACCGTCACGAGCATGGCCATGAGCGGCGTGCGCAGCTCGTGCGCCACGTCGGAGGTCAGGCGGTGCTCGATCTTGATGTCATGCTCAAGGGTGGTGGCCATCGAGTCGAAGGTCTCGCCCAGCTGGCCGATCTCGTCCTCGCCGGTAAGCTTGGTGCGTGCCGTGAGGTCGCCGCTTCTGATCTGCGCAGCCGTGGAGGTGATGATCTTGATGGGCCGTGTAAGCGAACGCGAGGTGAAGTAGCCAATGACGCAGGCAAAGCCCACCGCGACCATCGCTGCCATGAAGATGGCGGAGTAGGAGTTCTGCCTAAAGGCGGCGTCGCTCTTGGTAAGGAGCGCGTCGGACCCAAAGGCCCACAGGCGCACCTCGCCGACCTTGTCCCCTTCCGACGTGATGACCTCAGATATCACCACGGAGTCTGGGTCGATGTTTGTCACGTCCGAGACGGGCGTAGGCCCCGTGTGGCCAGAGCGGCGCGAAAGCGCCCAGGTGTCGTCGTAGATGACCTCGCCGCTTTCGTCCACGACCTGCACGCCCACGTCGGTCGACGCCGCAGAGGCGGAGCTTGCGTAGGTCAGCACGCGGCGGTTCCACCCTCCTTGGGCCTCGTATTGGCGCGAGAGCACCTGCGCCGTGGAGTCCGCCAGGCGCTGCATGTTGTCACGCGTGTAGCTCTGGAACTGGCCCTCCCACGTGAAGGCAAGCATGACCGAAAGGATGACCGCCGTCATGGCCGCCGTAAGCGCAAAGAAGAAGGTCAGCCGTGCGCGAAACGTCTGGGTCGCGGGGCTTTTGACCTCGGGGCGCATCGTGTTGTACGACCCCTTGGAAGAATCGCCCCCGTCTTGGGACGAGGGCGATCCGTCTTGTTTCAGGACGTAGTCCGCCACAGCTACTTGGCGGCGTCAGCCGACTTGTTGGCAGCCTCAAAGCGGTAGCCAACGCCGTGAACGGTGTAGAGCCATGTGGGGTTGCGCGGGTCGTCGCCAAGCTTGGCGCGCAGGTTCTTGACGTGGCTGTCGATGGTGCGCTCGTAGCCCTCGAAGTCGTAGCCCAGGACCTTCTCGACCAGCTCCATGCGGGTATACACGCGGCCCGGATAGCGAGCCAGCGTGGTCAGCAGCTTGAACTCGGAAGCCGTGAGGTCGACCTCCTTGCCCTCGACCGTCACCTTGTGGCCAGAGATGTCGATGGTGAGGTCGCCAAAGTCAAGCACCTCGAGGGCAGGCTCGCTCTCGGTGTGGGCACGACGCAGCAGCGCACGCACGCGCGCGACCAGCTCACGCGGGGAGAACGGCTTGATGAGGTAGTCGTCGGCGCCCAGCTCGAGGCCAATGATGCGGTCTTCCACCTCGCCCTTTGCCGTCAGCATGATGATGGGCACATTGGACGTCTCGCGAACGGCGCGGCACACGCGCTCGCCCGACAGCTTGGGAAGCATGAGGTCCAAGATGATGAGGTCAAACGAGTGCTTCTCGAACTCCTCGAGAGCACTTTGGCCATCTCCCACACCACGAACCATATAGCCTTCGCGCTCCAAATATGCGGCAACGGCGTCACGAATGGTCTTCTCGTCCTCGACCAGAAGGATCCTCTTCTCCTCTGAAGCCATGAGCAGCCTCCTTAACCTCGTGGCCTGTATGTATCCGCCTGCTCTGTTGCAGATGCAGAATTCACGAACTTACATCACATTTTAGCGCAGACCGATGGCGCTGGCACGCCTTTACAGCGCGAACGCGCGAAGGAGTACGGAAGCGGGGTACCCTGTGTCGACATTTTTGATGGTCGAGAAGGTCACGAAAGTGTCGGTCTCCCCCACACGCGCCGGGTACTCGCCGTAGTCGACGCAGCGGTCCGCAGCGCTGAGGAAGGTATAGCCCTTCTCCTTGGTGTCGACCACGTAGTACGACGCTCGGCTCTTGACCACAAACAGGCCGTCCTTGCCGGACACGTTGGCAAAGGGCTCGAGCGGAACCGACGCGAAGTCGCCCTCGGCCGTGCCGATGTAGGTGCCCATCGACCCAAGGAGCCCACCGTATCCGTAGCTTGCCTCAACCGAGAGGGCAAAGACGTCGCCCATGCGCACGGCGTGGAATGGACGAACGTTTTCGGGCATGACCAGGCGGTCGATGATGGTGCCCAGGTCGTCGGAGAGGCTGTAGGCCGTGATGCCGTAGTAGGTGCCCTCCTCGTTGCGCACGCGCGGGGTGAGGGTGACCGTCCCGCGCGACACGGAGGGCGCCGTGGCAAAGCGACCCAACGACTCCACGACGTCAGTCGCGTCCGACGCTCCGGTGCGCCACAGGTAGCAGTGGGACATCTCGGCCGTCTTGTTGCCGTTGAGCGAGGGCATGACCTGCCAGATGACCTTGTTGCCTGTCACCGCAAAGCGCGGGGGGTCCCAGTCGGAATCGCCCTGCCAGAGCGTGTTGGGCGCGCCGGACAGGGCGCCGTTGGCAAAGCCCGCCGCATAGAGTGACCACGCCTTGGTCAGCGTGTCCAGCTCTACCCAGGCATAGGCCGAGTCTGAGCAGCGCGCATCGTAGATGACCACGTTGGGCGAGTTGGGGGTGATGGGCGCGGCCACCACCTCGGTGAGCTCGCCCGACTCGAGCGAGAAGGCCGAGCACTTGACCATGGGCATGGCCGACGCGCCAGCGGTGGTCACCGGAAGCCACGTGCCCTCGCCCTCGTGCGGAACGTTACCCAAGGGCAGCTCCCACTCGCCCTTGCTCTCAAACTCGCGCTCGATGTATTGGAACGCGCCGTCCTCGCCCAGGATCGTGGTGGCGGAGTCTTCCTCCACGATCACCGGGTCAGAGGGAATGACGTCCTCGACGGGGTTCTTGCAGCCGCCAAGGACCGGTATGGTTGCTGCGACAACGCCCGTTGCCGCAGCCGTGCGGAAGAATCCGCGTCTGGTGACGTTGTGCTTAAACACGCGTCATCCTATGCGGCACCCTGTGCCAAGGCGCGGGCCTCGGCAAGCGCGATCGTCATCTGGTCTGCGCAGGAAGTGCCACGGTTGCGGCACTGGTTGCCGGCCAAGAGGGTAATGATCTCGTCGACGGGCTTGCCCTGAACGAGCTTGGCGACCGCCTTGGTGTTGCCGTTGCAGCCACCGTCAAACTCGACGTTTTCGATGGTGTTGCCGTCGTCGGACAGGTCGACGTGAATGTTGCGGGGACACACGCGGCTTGGCGTGAAGTCATAGCTGACCATGGTATCTCTCCTTTTTCGCTGTTGTATCAGTATACCCACACAGGCCGTTCTCAACGCTCGCTAGAATGGGTTCGGAGATTTCCGCAGAACAGCCATCCGGCAGCCGATCCGAAAGGACCTCGCATGATCGATCGCTACACGCGCCCCGAGATGGGCCACATCTTCTCGCTCGAGAACAAGTACGCCATCTGGCAGGAGATCGAGGTGCTCGCCTGCGAGGCCCATGCGGAGATGGGCGTCATCGGCATCACGCGCGAGGAGGCCGCCTGGATCCGCGACCACGCCAAGTTCGACCGCGCCGAGGTGGACGAGATCGAGGCCGTGACCAACCACGACGTCATTGCTTTTCTCACCAACATGGGCAGCTACATTGATGCCGAGGTTCCCGAGGGCGAGCCCAAGCCCAGCCGCTGGGTGCACTACGGCATGACCAGCTCTGACCTGGGCGACACCGCCCTGTGCTACCAGCTGACGCAGGCAACCGACATCATCATTGACGACGTGCGCCGCCTGGGCGAGATCTGCCGCCGCCGCGCGTTTGAGGAGCGTGACACCGTGTGCGTGGGCCGCACGCACGGCATCCACGCCGAGCCCATGACCTTTGGCATGAAGTTTGGCAGCTGGGCCTGGGAGCTGCGTCGCGATCTGGACCGCCTGCTTGACGCCCGCGAGGGCACCGCATGCGGCGCGATCTCGGGCGCCGTGGGCACGTACTCGTCCATTGATCCGTTCATCGAGAGCTATGTGTGTGAGCACCTGGGTCTGTCGAGCGACCCGCTTTCTACGCAGGTCATCAGCCGTGACCACCACGCCTATCTGGCCGGCGTGCTGGCCACCACCGCCGCCACGTGCGAGCGCATCGCGCTTGAGGTCCGCAACCACCAGAAGACCGACACCCTTGAGGCCGAGGAGCCGTTCCGCAAGGGACAGAAGGGCAGCTCGGCCATGCCGCACAAGCGCAATCCCATCACGGTGGAGAAGGTCTGCGGGCTTTCGCGCGTGGTGAAGGCCAACGCGCAGGTGGCCTTTGACAACGTGGCCCTGTGGCACGAGCGCGACATCAGCCACTCCTCCAACGAGCGCGTGGCCCTGGCCGACAGCTTCATCGCGCTGGACCACATGCTGCATTGCCTCATCCGCATTATTGACGGCCTGGTGCTGTACCCCGCACGCATGAAGGCCAACCTTGAGAGCACCCGCGGGCTGATCTACTCGTCCAAGGTGCTGCTGGCGCTGGTCGACACCGGCATCACGCGCGAGGCCGCCTATGCCATCGTGCAGCGCAACTCCATGCAGGTGTGGGACGACGTGCAGCAGGCACGCGAGGGCGCTGACCTGCGCACGCGCCTTGAGGCCGACCCGGAGTGCACGCTGAGCGCCGAGCAGCTTGACGCCATCTTTGACCCGTGGAGCTTCCTGGGCCGCATCGACGTGGTGTTTGACCGCCTTGAGCAGCTGAGCTTTGAGTAGCGCGGCAGCCTTTGACTGATTGCCAAACGGGGCCCCGGACGTTGCGTCCGGGGCCCCGTTGCTTGACTTGTCGGTTGCTGGGCTATTCGGCAAAGAGCGCCTGGTCGGCACCCAGGGACGACTTTGCCTCTCCCAGCTGCTCGCGCACGACCGTGATGCCGGTGCCGCCGTAGGTGATGCGCGCGTTGGCGATGGCCGTCGGGTCAAGGCAGCCCACGATGTCCTCCTCAAAGAGGTCGCTCACCGCGCGGAGGTCGGACAGCGTCAGGTCCTCAAGGCCGCAGCCGCGCTTCTCGCACTCAAGCACGAGGCCGCCCACCACGGCGTGCGCCTCGCGGAAGGGCATACCCTTCTTGGCCAGGTAGTCGGCCACGTCGGTCGCCGCGGTGAAGCCGGTCTTGGCCTGCGCGAGCATGACGTCGGCGTTCACCGTCATGGTGGAGAGCATGCCCTGCATCACCAGGTAGCAGTCGGAAAGCGTCGTCGCGGCGTCAACCGCACCGGGCTTGCACTCCTGCAGGTCCTTGTTGTAGGCCAAAGGCAGCCCCTTGCAGGTTACGAGCAGGCTGACCAGGTCGCCAATGACGCGGCCCACCTTGCCGCGGGTGAGCTCGGCAAAGTCGGGGTTCTTCTTCTGCGGCATGATGCTTGAGCCGGTGCTCCATGCGTCGGAAAGCGTGACGAAGCCAAACTCCGAGCTGCTCCACAAGACGATCTCTTCGCAGAGGCGCGACAGGTGCACCATGCCCACGGAGCACGCGTACTCAAGGTCGAGCAGGTAGTCGCGGTCGGACACCGCGTCCATCGAGTTGGGGATGGGGTGGTCAAAGCCCAGGTCCTCGGTGGTCTGGAAGCGGTCGAGCGGGTAGGTGGTGCCGGCGAGCGCCGCCGCACCCAGCGGGTTTGCGTCCGCCGCGTCGTAGGCGTTGAGCAGGCGCGCGAAGTCACGCTCGAGCATCCAGTAGTATGCCAGCAGATGGTGCGACAAGAGCACAGGCTGCGCGTGCTGCAGGTGCGTGTAGCCTGGCATCACCACGCCAAGATGCTCTTCGGCAAGGCTGACCAGGACCTCGCGCGTGGCGAGGTTCTCGCGCATGAGATCGGCGGCCAGGTCCTTCGCGAGCAGACGGATGTCCGTGGCGACCTGGTCGTTGCGGGAGCGACCCGTGTGCAAGCGCGCGCCGGCCGTACCGATGCGTCGCGTGAGCTCGCCCTCAACCGCCATGTGCACATCCTCGTCATGGTCGTCGTCCCAGACGAAGCGCCCGTCCTCGATCTCGGCCTTGATCTGCTCGAGGCCCTCTTTGATCTGAGCGAGGTCGTCCTCAGAAATGATGCCGTTCTTGGCAAGCATGGCTGCGTGGGCAATCGAGCCCGCGATGTCCTGCGACGCCATGATCTTGTCGTCTTGCAGCGACGCGCCCCACTTCAGCGCAAAGTCGCTCATGCCCTCTTCAAACCTGCCGCTCCACAGCGCCATTGTCTCCTCCTTGTTTGGGATATCCGCATGAAAGCTTATCAAAGCTCGCTATCGTCCTCGTCTGCCATATAGACTTCCCACGAGTCATATTCTGGAGGGAGCTCCTCGTCGCTCCAGCTATCAAGCCCCTCGGACTCGGCGACCAACTCTTTCCACAGCAGACCCGTCCGCACGTACTTTGGAAAGAGCCGGTCGCGTAATGCTTCCTCTCGCTCGGCAAAACCGTTTTCGCTACGAGCTCGCAGCCTTACACCCAGCTTCTTTGCGAGGCGGCGCACGGTTGCCCGAAACAGCTTGGGGTCCTTTACCTCGTCATACGTCAGCTCGATGACCTCGACGCCCATGCGCTCAAGCGCCTTTCGGCGCATCGAGTCCTCGGTGCGTCTTTCTTCAAGCTCGTGCATCTTCCCGTGGCATTCGAGGTCGGTCTTCTCGTCTTGCCAGTAAAGGTCGGGCACAGATGACCTGCGCAGCGTATGGCGTCGGCCCCACTTTCCCAGCTTGATGGTTGCGTTGAGCTTTGGCGTGGGAAACGCGTACCCTCCCAGCCTGCGGGGCAAGCATAGAAGCAGGTACACGATGGTTTCAAGGGGCGAGGCGGAGTTGGGCACCACGTACTTCAGCGCCTGACGAGCTTGATTTCCTCCGTGGACGGAACCTGCCCTGTTCAGAAACCCCTCAATTCTGCGCGGAGTAGTCAGAATCGGCTGGTCGTACACCGTCTGGTCATTAACTGCGTTTCGACGATACGTGCCACAGAGCTCCATGCCCAGCTCAACGAGCGATACAGGGTCCAGCACGCAGGCCATCTGCAAAAACAGAAACTCTGGCGAGCTTACGTAGGCGTCCCTCTGCACCTTTCTAAAGGCTCCTTTGGGAAGTGCCCCGCCCCACACCGTGGGAACAACGCTTCTTGACCGAGCGCGACGCTCCACGGAGGGAACGAGCACGTGAAGAGGCGTATCGGTGGAAGGCGATGGAAGCCCCAGGCCGGTCAAGCTGAGAAGGTCGATGTCCCTCCTATGCGATACCGCTTCGCTGAGGTCCACAGTTTGCGGGGAAGACTCCCGTTCTGCCGGCCAGAGCGCACAACGATAATGCTGAAGCGCCGACTCAGAGCACACGAAGACCGGCATCAGGCTCCTTTCGCCCGGGTTCCAAGGGGTCCTAAACCTTAGGGTGCTAATTTGTACCACTTTTTCGAGGTTTTGGAGACGGCATTTCTGATATAGCTGTTATTTCGCTCTAACTGATAGAGTCGGCAGCTTGATTACCTGCGGATTTATAAATCAGTTTTCAAACCACTTGCCAATACAAAATATGCCGTCTCCAAAACCTCGAAAAAGTGGTACAAATTGCGCATCCTCGCTTTTATAGGAAACAGAAAACGACGTGGGGCCCGGCAATCGCCGAGCCCCACGCTCAAGAAACGCTTATGAGTTTGCCCAGAGACGCCTA
>JAFUBJ010000563.1 GCA_017460265.1 Atopobiaceae bacterium
GATGAAGACCGTCGAGTTGCGTCGAGACAACATGCTTGACGCGTATGACTACCCGCCAAACCCCGAGAAGGAAGGCTTCTATTTCCTGGAATGGCGCGCCGAGGGCGAGGAAGACAGCGTAGAATACTTCAACTTCGATGAGGACTGTGACGTATCCGCGTCTTTCTTGCCCGACGAGGAGGTAACGAGGCCAAAGGGCTTGTTCTTCGCGTTTGATAACGTATGGGTGAGTGCCACTACTGCGACCATGGGCACGAGTGTCGTGATAATGCCCGGCGATGTCATAGACCGACGCTTGACGTGGACGTCATCCGACCCGAGCGTTGCTGACGTCCTTCCGTCCGGATACGTGAAGGTGAAGAAGGTGGGCGAGACGGTGCTCACCTGCACGTCCTCAAACGGCCTTACCGCCTCGTTCACACTTCACGTCTACGACCCGAACGAGACAGGTACGCACGACCTTGAGGGCTTTGAACTAGATGGCGATCGTCTGGAGCTGAAGGTTGGCGAATACGGCCAGGTGAAGGTCGACGTGTCCCCTCAGCCGGTGTACTATCCGGTACTGGAATATACATCAAGCGATGAGTCAATCGCGCATGCCGATACGTACACCGGTGTCATAGAGGGCATTGCGCCGGGAACCTGCACGATCACGGTGCGCGACATGTCGAAGACGATGGAGCAACGCTATACGGTGATAGTGACTGAGGATGTTGAGCCCGAGCCGGAGCCGGAGCCGGAGCCCATCGAGCCCAGCATCGTTTCCTACCTCTGCACCTCAGGTGATGGCGGCAGCTGGGCAAAGGGGAGCGGTGACTCCCTTGGGCTTCACGTTCGAGCGCTCCGAGAATGACTATCTGTCCTTCGACCACTTCACAGGCGTTCTCGTGGATGGAAAGCTCGTCGAGGAGTCGAGTTACACTGCCAAGCGCGGTAGCCTCATCCTCGAGCTGAAGCCTTCGTTCCTAGAAGGCATCCCAGTCGGTAAGCACGCCGTCACGGCGCTCTTTAATGATGGCAGCGCACTAGCGGCCTTCGTGGTAAACAACAAGGACAATGGCTCTGAGGCCAAGCCGTCCGGAAAGATGCCAAACACCGATGGGGCTCTCCCCTCGGCAGGTGTGTCCAGTGCTTCGCGCAAGCTTCCGCAGACAGGCGATGATGAGCCTATCTTTACGATGGTGACACCGTGTGTCTTTGGGGCCATTTTGCTTGCTACGGGCTTATTGGTGCGAAGGAAAGGCCTTTCATAACAACGCAAGTACCCTTTGGGAGGGGTATCTTGTTTTTCCAACTGGGAAAACGTAAAAATACCCCTCCCAAAGGGTACTTGCACTTTTAGAAAGTGCCTCACTGGAGGCTTGTTGTCGCCCTCAGCGTTCCTTCTCGTCGAAATAGGCGCGCACGAGGCTCTTGTAGCCCAACCGCTTAAGCTCCTTGTAGCCCACGCGATAGCGTGCGTTGGACCATTTACCCGAAAGCAGGTATCTCAGGCAGTGCTGCACGTACAGGTCCAGCTCGTGAAGCCCGTCAGTCTTCGTCACCACGGGAAACACCCAGCGAGACCAGCTGAAGTCATCAGTTCCGGGCCTGCCGTATATCGTTCGGTTGGTCAGCGCAATCAGCCTGCGAGCCTTGTCCTCGCGCGAGGGATACAGGTGGCGCACGTCACGCTCGAGGTAAAGCGCGCGCATCCGCGTTCTGCGCTTCAGCTTTGCCAGCGAAGACTTGGCAACGTCAATCTCGCAGTCGCAAAACGACATGCCAAGGAAGTCAAATTGTGCGCCGGGGGCGAGGATCTCCGTCTTGTTGGGATGGGGTGACAGATGCTTGCGTTCCAGAAGGGCGAGCAGGTCATCAAGGCACGCGTGCGCCTCGCCGTCCGTCCTCGTGAACATCACGATGTCATCCGAATACCGAGCATAGAAAACGCTTCGTGACGAAAAGAGCTCGTCTGCGTCAGAAAGGTAGAGGTTGGTGAAGAGGTTGTGGATAGGGATGCCGGGCAAGGCGGACGTGTCTCCCTGCATAAGCTGCCCGTCGAAGAAAAACGTACGCCTTTGCAGCAGCCATCTGACAAAGGCCACAAACTCAGGGTCGTCAACGAAGGCGCGCTCAACACAGGGTATCAGCAGGTCGATGTCGATGGAGCTGCCATAGGCCTGCACGTCCGCCTTCACGGCGGGTAAGCTTGGCAGGCGCAGGTCGTGCTTCATCTTGTTCAGGCAGTCCTTTGCGCTGACTCCACGCCTGAAGGAATAGAGGTTGGGGGAGAACATCCCGTTATGGTAATGCAGGGTAAAGGCCATCATGCGCAGGAGCGACATCTCGTCTTTTTGGAAGTGGTACACCACGCGCTTGCGGTCGGTGTAACTCTTGGGAATGAGCTTCTTCACGGGGACGCTGAAGTAGTAATCTCCAGAACGCAGACGCGCCACGTCGTTTGGGTAGCGGTCGGACAGCAGGTAGTCCCTCATCGCCGGAAGGTACGGGTCATGCGAACGCGCACCCTCGCGATAGGCAAGGAACGCCGCAACCTGCTCGGCGTCGAGCATCGTGTCGAACACACTCGCCATGTCTACCCCCCCACAACACGCTCGCGGATTTGGAATGACAATGATACGGTTTGTCTGGCCTTGATAATTCATGGCCTTACAAATCTAACAATCCATTGGACCAGAGTAAGTTACAAGCTATGCTATTGCAGATTCTTGGGGTGGTTCACGATACCATCTAACGAGGTCCCAATGGCTTAATCGGTGTCTGGAGTGCTTATGAGAGTGGGTTTGGATATCGCGTCGTTCCTCAGGCGTTTGAGGCGCAACGTCTTGCCGATGAAACGCGACGAGAGAACGTCAGGCGAAGCTACACCGCATGTGAAGGGCTTCAAGAAGGGGAGCGTTGACACAAGCGCCTTGCATGCCTTCCAACTCGAGTGCCTCCCAAAGCTGGACGAGCTCCTGGCGGCTGACCAGACCCTCTATCGCAAGCTCTTGCTCGGCGGCTCCTTCCACAAGGTTCTCCCCACCTACGAAGATGACGGCCCGTGCCTCCTCTACCTGCTTCGTCTGGCTCCTTCCTTGGCCTTTGAGTACTTCTTGGTCTATAGGATGGCGCTGTCCTCGCTGCAGGAGGTGGGCCAGACGGAACGCGTAGATGCGCATGTCATCGGTGCGGGATCGCTGGTGGACGCGCTCTCGTTGCAGTATGCCCGCAGTACCATGCCTGCTTTTGAGCATGCCCACATGGCGTATACAGGCACCGATATCGTGACGTGGCCCATCCACGTGCCGCTCCCGTCTGAGCTTAGCTATCAGCAACCGGGAGGCTTCAGGCGCTGTGACCTGCGCGACTTCTGGGAGGGCATGGAGACGTTTGCGGGAAACATCATCTTCTTCCCTAAAGTTCTCAGCGAGCTCGACGAGGATTCGGAGGAGCTCGAGCGCTTCTGCGAGGGGCTCGAGGCGACGCCTTTCGAAAGTGACACGGTGGTGCTGTGCATCTCATATCGTGGGTACGATCGCATCGTGCGTGCCAAGGTTGAGCCCGAGTGGAGCAAGGCGTGTCGCATCGTGGATGCCCTGCGCCGCAAGGGCTATGCATATCGTTCGATGGACGTCAACGCGCTTGCCGGCATGGATGACGTCTTTGACAGGGGCGAGATCTTTGCTGACGACGGGAGTGCGTATCGCGAATACCACATCCACCGCAAGCTGGATTACCTCTGGCTGAAGGACGTTGCGCCAGACTTTGCCAACGAGGACGATGTCGTTGCCTATCTGGGGGACCCTTCAAACGTGCGGACGCGGTGCCATCGCTATGCCGCGTGTGCCGAGCGCTATCAGGCGGCCCACCCCGACGAAGACGCAAGAACGCTGGCACCGTGCGTCATTTGCGAGAAGACCTGCGCCATCAAGTGCGATCCCAAGCCACGGAGCTATGTGTGCAACAAGTACA
>JAFUBJ010000564.1 GCA_017460265.1 Atopobiaceae bacterium
AGCGTCGGGCTCTCCCAGTCGTCCTCGACGATACGGACGTCATGCTCGGCGGGATCGAGCCCGATGGCCTTGAGGCTGCCGAGGTAGAGGTCCTGCGAGTCTGCGGGGCACGGCTTCAGGATGACCTGGAACTGGTAGTAATGCTGCATGCGGTTGGGGTTCTCGCCGTAGCGGCCGTCGGCAGGACGACGGCACGGCTGCGGGTAGCAGGTGCGCCATGCGGCGGGGCCGAGGCTCCTCAGCGTGGTTGCCGTGTGGAAGGTGCCTGCGCCGACCTCACTGTCGTAGGGCTGCATGACGGTGCAGCCTAGGTCGGCCCAGTACTTGGTGAGTGCCAGGATCATGTCCTGGAAGGTCAGGGTACTAGCGTTGGTATCCACGTCCCTCTCCCTCGTTAGTCGTTGTTCCGGCATGGCTCAGAGCGTTCCCATGTCGGATGGTGGCCAGAAAATGAAGAGCGCCCGTGCGGCGACCGTGTCGACGGGCACGGCCCCGAAGTAGCGCGAATCAAGCGAATTGGTGCGGTTGTCCCCCATTACCCACACGTGGCCCTCGGGCACGAGGTAGGGGTAGGAGATGTCCTCGGAAAGCGTGTCGGCGTGATGGTCGATGGGCTCGCTCTCCTTGCCAAGCACGTAGGGTTCGTCAAGCGGCTCTCCGTCAACGTAGACGAGGCCGTCCACAAGGTCGACCGTCTGGCCCTCGGTGGCAATCACGCGCTTGATGAGGATGATGCGCGCGTCAGACGGGTCCTGGAAGGTCACGACCTCGCCTGCGCGCGGCGCGCGGAAGCGATACGAGATCTTCTCGCCCACCAGGCGGTCCCCCAGCTGGATGGTCTCGAGCATGGACCCCGTGGGCACCTCGTAGGTGTCGGCCACGAAGGCGCGCACGAACAGCACGACGACGATGGTGACGACCGCCGTGATGAGAAAGTCGAGCCAGGCCGGCATGAGGCCGTCGGGCTCGTCGTCCATAGGCTCGATCGCGGCGTCGACGATGTCGAGGGGCAGATCGGCCGAGACCTCGTCCCTGATGCCAAGTGCGTCGTCGGCAGGGAACGTGGAATCGTCAAAGTGCTTGGCCATGCTCCCCTCCTTCCTCCGCCCTGGGGGCTGACTCGGCCAGGGCGCGCTCGACAAGCGCACGCTCGCTGTCCGAAAGGGTCGCGGAGGCGAGCAGGTCGGGCCGCAGCTTAGCCGTGCGCACAAGGGAGCTCTCCCTACGCCACCGGTCAACCGCCCCGTGGTCGCCCGAAAGAAGCACGTCGGGCACGGCCATGCCCCGGTATTCGGCAGGGCGCGTGTACTGCGCATACTCGAGAAGGCCGTCCGAGAAGGACTCGTCTACGGCGCTCATCTCGTCTCCCAGGGCTCCGGGGAGGAGCCGCACGACCGCGTCGGTCACGGCAAGCGCGGCAAGCTCTCCCCCAGTGAGCACGTAGTCGCCAAGGGATATGACCTCGTCGGCAAGGGCGTAGGCGCGCTCGTCAATCCCCTCGTAGCGTCCGCACACAAAGAGCAGGCGTTCCTCGTTGGAAAGGCGCTCGGCAAGGCGCTGCGTGAACGGCGTCCCGCAGGGCGAGAAGAACACGACGTGCGGGCGCTCCGCATGGCGCGACGCAACGTCTTCCACCGCCTCGAAGATGGGCTCGGGCTTCATGAGCATCCCCTGACCGCCGCCAAAGGGGGCGTCGTCGACGGTGCGATGGCGGTCATGGGTCCACTCGCGCAGGTCGTATGCCTCGAAGGAGAACACGCCCGCCTTCCGGGCACGGCCCAGGATAGACGCCGTGACGTACGGCTCAAAGACCTGCGGTATGACCGTGATGGCCTCGATGCGCATCTCAGTCGCCTCCCACAAGCCCGTCGGGCAGGCAGACGGAGATGGGCCCCTCGGCCGGAAGCGAGCGCACGAACTCGTCCACCACTGGCACGAGCACCTCTCCATGGTCGCCCGTCACGACCCACACGTCGTTGGCTATGCCCTGCATGACCTCCTCGATGGTCCCAAGGGGGCCAAGCGCCTCGTCAGTGACCTCGCGGCCGACGAGGCTCACGACGTCATGCATCGCGAACGAGGAGGGCAGGTCTGCCTCACGCAAAAGGAGCGTCTTGCCCACAAGCTCGCTCGCGGCACCAATGCCCGTCACCCCGCGAAAGGCGACGAGCTGGCCCGTAGGGCCGTCGGAGACGGATGTCACCGTGAGGGCGCGCGCGCCCTTGAGGGCAGGCGGCACGGGCACGACGTCCATGCCGTCGTCCAATACAGGGGGAAGGCCGTGAACGGGACCCGTCACGACCTCCCCTCTCTTCCCGTGGGTCTTCTCCACACGGGCTATGGCTCTGTACCGCTCGCGCACCAACGCGCTAGCCCAGGACCTCGACCTCGACCGCGGTGCCAACGCGCGACCCAAGGGCGCGAGCCAGCGTGCGGATGGCTTTGATGGTGCGGCCGCGACGGCCAATGATGCGGCCGGCATCCTCGGCGGCGCAGGTCACCTCTATGAGCGCACCATCCTCGCCATCGGTGACGTCGAGAGAAACCTCGTCCTCGTCCTGCACGAGACCGCAAACGATGTCCTCGCCGAGGTCAGCGACCTTGTCCGAGGGCATCTCGCTGGTGGCGGCGTCTGCGAACGTGTCAGACACGAAACTACTCCGCAGCGGCAGCGGCCTTTGCGGCCTGCTTCTTGGAGAGCTTGTGCTTCTTCTCGGGGGCAGGGGTGCCCTCGCGCACGATGTTGATCAGGTGGGCAACCGCGTTGGTCGGCTGGGCGCCCTTGGCCATCCAGGCGTCGACCTTCTCGAGGTCGATGTCGATGACCTTGGGGTTGGTCAGCGGGTTGTAGCGACCAACCAGCTCGATGAAGCGACCGTCACGACGGGCACGGCCGTCAGCGACAACGACGCGATAGTACGGATGCTTCTTGGCCCCATGACGGGCAAGGCGAATCTTGACTGCCAAGGAAAACTCCTCCAAACGGGCGGCGCACGTGGTCTTGTGAGTGAGGCTGCGCCGCATAGCCATACAGCAGTTATCCATGATACGACACTGGGATAC
>JAFUBJ010000565.1 GCA_017460265.1 Atopobiaceae bacterium
GGATAGGAAGTCGCGACCGCCCGACTTGTAGGCGCTCGAGATGCGTCGTGCAAGGCGCTCCTGCTTTTCGGCAAGCTCTGCCTCGCGCTCGGCAATCTCGCCCTCGGTGGCATCGATCTGTGCCTGCGTGGTAGAGATCTCCTCCGTGACGGCAAAGATCTGGTCGAGCGTCTTGGCCTGCTCGATGGACATGGCCTGGACCTCGGCCGCCAAGGAATCGAGCTGTGCGCGCACGCCCTCGTACTCTGCCTGCGCCGCATCAATCTCGGCCTGGGTTTGGTCGGCCTTTGCGCGCAGCTCCTCCTCGGTCTCTGCAAGGGCAAAGGTCGGCGCCGCAAGAAGCGAGCCGGCACCTAGCAAAAGCTTGAGCGCATCTCTACGCGAAATGTTGTTGACCTCATGATTCATGGGTTCCACGTCATCCCCTGGTTCGTTGAAGGTCCTTACGGGTGCGAGTTCCCCGCCGCAGCCTTGTGCCGCGTCGTAGGTGACCATGGTACCACGTGGCACCTTTCTGCGGGGGTTCTCGACCCTAACTGCACAGGCGCGGGCGGACGTTCGTCTTAGGCAAAAAGGCGAACGGCAAGGCTGGCAAGCGCGGGTTGGCCAAGGGCCGTGGCCCAGCACGCAAGCGCAATGGACGGTGCGAAGGGAAAGAGCCCTCCCTCACCTTTTTGCTGGTAGCACACAGCAAAGTGAACGATGCCAAAGAGGCAGGCGAGTATGAGGGCAAGCGATGCCCCTGACCATCCAAAGACGGCACCCATCGCCAAGAAGAGCCGCACGTCTCCCCCTCCCAAAGACTCCCGAACGTGTTGTGTCCGTTCCATGAACGCGGACGCCACAAGGAGTGGCAGACCAACGGCAAAGATCCCCAGAAGCGATCCGGAGAGGGCCGAGCCCGCCGACGCAGCCCCTCCCCGCACGAAGGTCGCAACAAGGTAGAGCAGGCGCACGGCGAGCACCGCCCACACACATTCGCGCGGGATGATCCATGCGTCCAGGTCCGTCAGGGCGGCAGTTACCAAAGGAGCCACGAGGGCCACAAACTCGACCGTCTCGGTCACAGGACCAAGAAGCAGGGCGATTGACGTGGTGGCGACGCAGGATATGAGGGTGCACGTCATGACGCGTGGGCGTGAAGGTGCCACATGCTCTTTTGTGCGGAGCTCGACCAGGCGTGCCGCAACATACGGAGACACGGCACCCATGACAGCTCCCACCAAGGCTGCAATCAGCAGATACGCGTTTTCCATGGCACCTCCCCTCCCTCTGGCCCCAGCATAGCAGCACCTCTAGGCGCAGAGGCCCATCGCTCGGAGGCTCTCTTGCTGCGAGACGGCCAAGATGGGTGTATCTACCTGTGCCGATTTGCCATGGTCACCAAAAGCTGGCATTTGTGCAGATTGCCACGAGAAGAGCCCCGGGACAGCACGGCAGAGAAGGCAACTTTTGAGTGAGAGCACTGGCGCGACGCCACTACAACAACGCAGGCATGAACACGCTGGTCATTTCGCTGTGGACGTTACAAGACCTCGTTCATGGCTCCCGAGCGAAAGCCCGTGAGGTCGAGCGAGACGAAAGTGAAGCCCAGCTCGCGCAGACGCGCCACCACCTGCGTCCTGAGCGCATCGTCTGCAAGGCGCGCGATGTCCGCCGGAAGGACCTCGATGCGCGCAAGCTCCCCTGCCTTGCCGTGCACACGCACGCGCAGCTGGGAGAGGCCCAGGTCGTGCAGGAACTCCTCTGCCTTCTCCACGCGCTTGAGCCCCGTGGCGTCGATGGGGTCGCCATAGGCAAAGCGCGAGGCCAGGCACGCCGCAGAGGGCATGTCCCACGTGGGAAGCCCCAACTTGCGCGAAAGCGCGCGCACATCCGCCTTGGTGAAGCCCGCTTCCTGCAGCGGGCTCCTCACGCCCAACTCCGCCAGCGCACGCAGGCCTGGACGATAGTCGCCCTGGTCGTCCACGTTTGAGCCGTCGACCACAAAGCGCATGCCCTCGGCTTCCGCAGCTGAACCGATCCGCGTAAAGATCTCCTTCTTGCAGTGGTAGCAGCGGTCCTTGGGGTTCTCGCGAAAGCCCGGGACCTCCAGCTCGTCAAAAGGCAGCTCCAGATGGCGAATGCCATATTCGGCGCAAAGCGCGCGGGAGCGCTCGCGGTCACGCTCGGGGACGGTGCGGCCTGCCGACGTGATGGCCACCATATGCTCCCCCAGCACGTCGTGGGCAACCACCGCAAGGAGCGTGGAATCCACCCCGCCAGAGAACGCCACGGCCACGGAGCCCAGATTGCGAAGAATTCCTTCCAGCGACGTGCGCTTTGCCTGCAGCTCCTGATCTGTCATGGTAATTCCCACCTTTCAGCTAGTGAATTGCGCCATTGTATGCTAGATGCCTTGAGCACGCAACAAACTCCACCTGAATAGATGCATATAATACAACCTAGAATCACTAGGCAAAGGGGTACAAATGGAGGACAGGGCACTACGCGCTCTGCTTGAGCAGGTCGCGCAAGGCACCGTGAGCACAGAGGAGGCCCGGGCGCAAATTGCCCATGGCTCGTTTGAGGACCTGGGCTACGCCAAGCCCGACCTAGACCGGGGACGTCGCCAAGGAGTTTCCGAGGTCATCTATGGCGCAGGAAAGACCGCCGAGCAGATTGCGGGCATCGTGGCGTCACTGCGGCGCGGTGGCGAGGACCACGTAATGATCACGCGCCTTGATGCTCAGAAGGAAGCCGAGGTAAGAGTCCTGCTTTCGCCAGAAGATGCCAAGGCCTTCGCGTATCACGAGCTTCCCCGGGTGGGGACCGTTGGCGATGCGCCCGCGCCTGACGGGGTTGGATACATTGCCGTAGCAGCCGCAGGCACAAGCGACCTCTACTGTGCGGAGGAGGCGGCGATCACCGCAGAGATGCTGGGCAGCCGCGTCGTGCGACTCTATGACGTGGGCGTCGCCGGAATACATCGGCTGCTTGCCCACGTTGACGAGATTCGCGGCGCCAGTGCCGTCGTGGCCGTCGCGGGCATGGAGGGAGCGCTGGCAAGCGTGGTGGGAGGCCTGGTCCCCTGCCCCGTGATTGCCTGTCCCACAAGCGTGGGATATGGCGCCTCGTTTGGGGGCATCTCCGCATTGCTCGCCATGCTCAACTCGTGCGCCAGCGGGGTTTCTGTCGTCAACATTGACAACGGATTCGGCGCTGGCTACCAAGCTGCCTTGATCGATCACGTGGGACGAGCATAGAAAACCGTTGCGGGCCTGCGCCTGCACAAGATGGGAGGACTCATGGGAAGGACGCTGTTTCTTGACTGCTCGAGCGGCATCAGCGGCGATATGGTGGTGGCCGCGCTGCTTGACGCAGGGGCAAACGAGGAGCGCCTGCGCGAGGCGCTCGCCAGCTTAGGCGTGAGTGGCTTCGAGGTCAAGGTCACGCGCAAGACCGTCTCCGCCTTGGACGTCTGCGACTTTGACGTGGTGCTTGACAAGGAAATTGACGGCCACGACCACGACATGGAGTGGCTCTACGGAGGACTCGATGGCGAGGATGATGGCGCCCATCATCATCACGATCATGCTCATAACCACGAGCATGGGCATGACCACGAGCATCACCACGATCATGAACATCACCATGAACATGGGCACGTCCACGACCACGACCACGACCACGAGCATCATCATGACCATGGGCACCACCATCACCACCACGAGCATCGCGGACCCAAAGAGATTTCCGCCATCATCGACGCGGGTTCCCTCACCCCTCGCGCCCGCGAGCTCTCTCACCGCATCTTTGACATCGTGGCAAAGGCCGAGTCCAAGGCCCATGGCGTGCCGCTGGAGGAGGTCCACTTCCATGAGGTGGGAGCCGTTGACTCCATCGTCGACGTCGTTGCGGCAGCCGTCTGCCTTGACGACCTCAACGTTGACGACGTGGTCGTCTCTCCCCTTGCCGAGGGGCACGGCCGAATCCGCTCCCAGCACGGCATCCTCTCTGTTCCGGTCCCTGCCGTGGCGCACATCGTTGCCGACGAGGGCCTCGTGCTCGAGCCGCGCGACATTCACGGCGAGCTCGTGACCCCTACGGGTGCCGCCATCGCCGCAGCCTTCCGCACTGCAGACGCGCTTCCCGCGCACTATCGCATCGTTGCCACGGGCACGGGCGCGGGCAAGCGAGACTACAATCCGCCCAGCACCGTTCGTGCACTGATCGTCGAGGAGGCTGAGACGACCGCTCCTGTCGCCGCCGACTCCTATGCCTTCGAGCGCCCTCACCTCTGGAAGCTCGAGACCGAGGTGGACGACTGCACGGGCGAGGCGCTTGGCCGCACAATCGAGCGCCTTTACGATGCGGGCGCCTTTGAGGCCCACTTCCTGCCCGTCTTCATGAAGAAGGGACGTCCGGGCTACCAAATCGAGGTGCTCTGCAGCGAGGCGACCATCCCGGCCCTTGAGCAGGTCATCTTTGAGGATACGACCACCATCGGCATCAGGCGCTCGCCCCTGTGGCGCACGGCGCTCCCGCGCGAGATCCTTGAGGTCCAGACGGCGTTTGGCCCCGCGAAGGTCAAGGCCGTCACGCTTCCCTCGGGCGAGAGGCGCCAGTATCCAGAGTACGAGACCGTCGTCGCCCTTGCCGAGTCTGCTGGCATCTCCTACCAGGAGGCATACCGCGCCGTCATAGCGGCCACGCAGGCGTAACGAGCTGGCCAACGCACCCACCCTGGCCACTCGGCCACCCGCGGGACACCCGGGACGGAGGCCTGCCACTTAAGATGAGTCAAGGGCGTTCTGATCCGGCGTACCGGAAAGACGACACCCTTTTGGTACCTTGTCAGCTATCGTCGCTGGCGGTGGGACGCGTACCGAAAGGGTATCGCCCTTCCGGTACGCCCCTGTTGATTCATCTTTAGTAGCAGGCCTCCGCCTCGGTCCGCAAACACGAATCGCGTAGACTTCCAACCCCTCGACAAATCACCCAGAAGACAGCCTGGTCTCGGGCTGTCTTCTGAGGGCGTCTCGCCTAGGGCTCCTCAAGGCTCCCTGCACGTTAAGTTGGCGCTGTTCAGCATTTTCGGACGCCGCTGGACAAAAAGTGCGAGTTGATGCATCTAATTGCATTGTTGATGTAAAGGGACCGATGCCTCTACCTGCGATTATCTCCCGAACGCCATGGAACAAGGATGCCCTGCTGCAGTCCTGGCGGGATATGCACCCGCCGCTGGAATGACCAAAATGGAAAAGCCCAGCTAAACAGCCTGAAGCATAAATATCAATTAATTAACCTGTTGCATCGGCTGGCGATTTTTGACCGGACGACAGCAAATCTCGCGAAATAGTCCAAGTTAACGTGCAACAGCACCGCTTGGGAGTGGTCCGTCCCCCTCGTGGGACTAAAAACTGTTTCCGGTCCGCAAGCCCGACTCGCTTAGACTTCCGGCCCCTCGACAAACCACTCGAGCTTGCCGCGAGAAAGGTCACCTTCCTCAAAGCGGATGCAGGCGACGCTGCCCTTCGAGAAGGGCACGTCCTCACCAGTCA
>JAFUBJ010000566.1 GCA_017460265.1 Atopobiaceae bacterium
CCCTGAGGTACACGTCTTTGAGGGGCGCGTTGCCTCGGGAGACCAGTTTGTGAGCAGCGCGGAGGCCAAGAAGAGGATCGTCTCGAACTTTGGGGCGCTCTGCTGTGAGATGGAAGGCGCCGCCGTCGCGCACGTCGCATGGCTGAACAACGTGCCCTATGTGGTCATTCGTGCCATCTCCGACAAGGCGGACGGCTCCGCCCACATGGACTACCCCACCTTTGTGGCGCAGGCGGCGGATCGCAGCGCCTCCATCATCGAACATCTGGTGGCGCAGCTCTAGCCAGCCTCCGTCTTGGTTGCCTGCGCAGCGCGGCGCTCCGCTCACCAAAGTCTCTGTGAAAAGCTCCCTTGCATGAGAGAAGATGTGCTTATGCACATCAGTTTTGATGAAAGGGGTGGGGCCATGTCCTCGTCGTTTCGCAAGGACCAGTCAAAGCCCAAGCGCGTTGTTATTGCCTTGGGAGGAAACGCCCTTGGCGACACGCCGGCAGAGCAGATCGAGCGCGTCAAGCACGCCGCTCCGGCGCTTCTTGACGTCATCGAGGACAACAACGAGATCATCATCACCCATGGCAATGGCCCGCAGGTGGGCATGATCCAGAAGGCCTTTGCCATTTCCTCCACGCTCGACGACAAGGTTCCCGTGATGGACCTGCCCGAGTGCGGCGCCATGAGCCAGGGCTACATTGGCTACCACCTGCAGCAGGGGATCGGGGCGCAGATGCATCGCACGGGCAAGCGCTGGCACTTGGCCACCGTCGTCACGCAGATCGAGGTAGATGCGGACGACCCCAGCTTCCAGAACCCCACCAAGCCCATTGGCCCCTTCCTCACCAAGGAGCAGGCGGAGTCTCAGGCTGCGCAAGATCCCAGCTTCAAGTTTGTCGAGGACTCGGGCCGCGGCTACCGCCGCGTGGTGGCGTCTCCGCGCCCGCGCAGGATCGTGGAGTCGGAAAGCATCCTGAACCTGCTGGACAACGAGTTCATCGTCGTCGCCTGCGGAGGCGGCGGCATCCCCGTCATTCGTGACACGGACAACTACGGCTGCTACAAGGGCGTGCCCGCCGTCATCGACAAGGACATGGCAGGCGCCCTTCTGGGCGAGGACTGCGATGCCGACGTGCTGGTGCTGCTCACCGCGGTGGAATACGTGGCCATCAACTTCGGCAAGCCCGACCAGACCAACCTGACCGACATCACCGTTGCCGAGGCGCGCCGCTACGCGGACGAGGGTCAGTTTGGCAAGGGCTCCATGGAGCCCAAGGTGCGCGCCGCCATTCGCTTCTGCGAGGGCAGGCCCGACCGCATTGCCATCATCGGCAGCCTCGAGAAGGCCCCCGAGGCGGTGCGCGGCCAGTCCGGCACCCGCATCCACTCCTAGGCTTGAGGAGGGCAGACCATGCCTGTCACCAGCAAGGGTACCGACAAGCCCCGCCGCATCGTCATCTCGCTGGGAGGCCTTACGCCTTCCGGTCACCTCGATCAGCGGCGCGAGCTCATCTATGCCGCCGC
>JAFUBJ010000567.1 GCA_017460265.1 Atopobiaceae bacterium
CAAGTACTGCTACCCCAACGTGTTCATGAACAACGAGGACACCACCACGGTCTCCAACCTCATGGCTGACATCCAGAAGTGCATCAACACCTTCAAGTCCAACAGCATCATGAACGGCTTCACCGACGCCGACTGGGATCAGCTCCAGTCTGACCTCGACGCGTATGGCCTGCAGCAGTTCCTCGAGATCCACCAGAAGTATCTCGACGCCTATCTCGCATAGGCACTTTTCGGTTGTGGGCATGTGCCCGCCCCATTACTCTCCCTGTGGGGCGGGCACCAGCCCGAGGTAGGAACGATTAGAAACGCGCTCTGGTGGCGCGCTCGATGGAGGTGCAAGGAATGCGGCAGGTGGCGGGACCAAGCTTTCCGCTTTGGGAATCCAGGGGTTACGAATCCCACTTCAGCAACTACGTGGATGAGGCAGAAAGGCCCTTCCTTCACCTCACGCCGCTGGTTGGCTGGATGAACGACCCCAATGGCTTCTCGTACTATGAAGGTAGATACCACCTGTTCTACCAGTACAACCCCTACGACACCAAGTGGGGTCCCATGCACTGGGGCCACGCGGTGACCGATGACTTCATCCACTGGGACTATCTGCCCGTGGCGATTGCCCCAGACATGCCTTACGACGACGGCGGCGGTTGCTTCTCGGGAAGTGCGCTGACGCTTCCCAACGGAAAGCACCTGCTGATGTACACCGGTGTCGCCGCTGGCGGACGCAGGGTTGATGGCAAGGCGGTTGACCGTCAGGTGCAGTGTCTGGCTGTTGGCGATGGCCATGACTACCATAAGTACGAGGGCAACCCGGTCATCGACGAGCAGATGCTTCCTGAAGGGTGCACGGCAGAGCACTTCCGCGATCCCAAGATCTGGCAGGAAAGCGACGGAACCTATCGTTGTGTCGTGGCCAACCTTGCCGCTGACGAGCTTGGTCAGATTCTGCTCTTCTCGAGTGACGATGCGTTCCACTGGAAGTACGAGGGCGTGCTGGCCAAAAACGACGGCACCTACGGCGCCATGTGGGAGTGCCCGGACTACTTTGAGCTCAATGGCAAGCAGCTGCTGCTTCTGAGCCCGCAGGACATGCTTCCCGTGGCTCACGAGTTCCACGGTGGCAACAACTCCATTGCCTTCATCGGCCATGTTGACGATGAGACGGGCGCCTACGTACCGGAGCACTGCCAGACCATCGACCACGGCATTGACTTCTATGCCACGCAAACCATGCTGACGCCCGATGGACGCCGTATCATGGTCGCTTGGATGCAGAACTGGGACACGGTGTCGTCGGTTGGCCCTGATGACCGTATCTATGGCCAGATGATCATTCCACGTGAGATTTCAGTGGTAGACGACAAGCTTTACCAGTGGCCGGTCCGCGAGCTCAACACGCGCAGACGTAACCGCGTCGCGTACGAGGGCGTGCGTCTTGACGACACCCTGATGAGCCTTGATGGCATCTCCGGCCGCTGCATCGACCTGAACGTGACCGTTCGCTCTGCAGACGTGAACAATCCGTATCGCGAGTTTACGCTCTGGTTTGCCCAGGACGAGACGTTCCACACCTCTCTTCGGTATCGTCCGGGCAAGGGCGAGCTGAAGATTAACCGCACGCGCTCGGGTTCTCGCCGCGCGCTCCTGCATCACCGTAAGTGCATCGTCACCGGAGAGCGTGACGAGCTCAATTTCCGACTGATTCTTGATCGGAAGTGCGCTGAGTTCTTCTTCAACGACGGTGAACAGACCATATCCATCACGATTCCCACTGCCCAGGCAGCTGACGGCATCTCGTTCTTTGCCGAGGGCAACATCGTGATGGATGTCGAGAAGTTTGACCTCACTGGCGCGGACGACATCGTTCGCTAGGAAAGAAAGGAAGGCACCACCTATGTCCGAAGTCATTCTGAAGGACATCAAGAAGGTTTACGAGAACGGTTACGTTGGTACCCATGACGTGAACATCACCATTGCCGACAAGGAGTTTATTGTCCTGGTTGGCCCGTCGGGCTGCGGCAAGTCCACCACGCTGCGTATGGTTGCCGGCCTTGAGGACATCACCGATGGCGAGCTGTACATTGGCGGCAAGCTCATGAACGACGTGGCCCCCAAGGACCGCGACATCGCCATGGTCTTCCAGAGCTACGCCCTGTACCCGCAGATGACGGTGTACCAGAACATGGCGTTTTCGCTCGAGCTGCGCAAGACCCCCAAGGACGAGATTGACCGCAAGGTGCGCGAGGCTGCCGAGATTCTCGAGATTACGCAGTATCTTGACCGCAAGCCCGCGGCCCTCTCCGGCGGCCAGCGTCAGCGCGTGGCCATCGGCCGAGCCATGGTGCGCGACCCCAAGGTCTTCCTCATGGACGAGCCCCTGTCCAACCTGGACGCCAAGCTTCGTAACCAGATGCGCGCCGAGATCATCAAGCTGCGCCAGCGCATCAACACCACGTTCATCTACGTCACGCACGACCAGACCGAGGCCATGACCCTTGGTGACCGCATCGTCATCATGAAGGATGGCTACGTCAACCAGTTCGGCACGCCGGTCGAGGTCTTCAACAAGCCCGTCAGCCTGTTCGTCGCTGGCTTCATTGGCATGCCGGTCATGAACTTCTTTGACAACTGCAAGCTGCTGCTTGAGGATGGCGTCTACTACGCCGAGATTCGTGGCGTCAAGTTCAAGCTCTCCGACTTCCAGCAGAAGGCCCTGAAGCAGAACGGCCAGCAGCCGTGCGACATCGTGGCGGGCATCCGTCCGCAGCACATCACGGTTGGCGAGGGCGACCTGACCGCCAAGGTCGAGGTCTCCGAGATGATGGGCTCCGAGTACAACATCCACGCACGTTCGAATGAGGACGAAGTCGTTATGGTCGTTCCGACCGTTGGCCTGGATACCGATGTGTCCATGGGCGCGACGGTGAACTTCACCACCGATCCTGACCTCATCCAGCTCTTTGACAAGGCCACGAGCAACAACCTCATTTGGTATGACGAGGTTTCCGTTGCCGCCAACGAGCAGGTTTGCAAGGAGTACGATTTCTAAGAGGCACCATATGGGCAGGCACCCATAAGACGCCCGTTCTGTCCTCGGCCCCCTGCCCCATGAGGGCAAGGCGCCATTTCTTACGGTATTCGCTGTTGAGAGGAGACCCATGAAGCTATCCAACAAGTGCATGCTCATCACCTACGCCGACAGCCTTGGCAACAACCTTGCCGACCTCAAGGAGGTGCTGGACACCCATCTGGACAAGGCGGTGGGCGGCGTGCACATCCTGCCGTTCTTCCCCAGCTCGGCCGACCGCGGCTTTGCCCCCATGCGCTACGACATCGTTGACCCCGACTTCGGCGGCTGGGAAGACGTCAAGGCCATCGGTGAAGATCGCTACCTGATGTTCGACTTCATGATCAACCACATCTCGCGTCAGTCGCCGTACTTCCAGGACTTCCTGGCCAAGAAGGACGAGAGCGAGTATTCCGACTTCTTCATTCGCTACAAGGACTTCTGGGCGGCCGAGGGCGGCTTCCCTACGGACGAGCAGGTTGACGCCATCTACAAGCGCAAGCCGCGCGCGCCCTACGTTGAGGCCGAGTTTGCCGACGGCACCACCGAGAAGGTCTGGTGCACCTTCGGCGAGGAGCAGATCGACATCAACGTCAAGAGCGAGCGCGCCCAGCGCTTCTTCCGCGAGACGCTCGAGAACATGGCTGCCAACGGTGCCTCGATCATCCGCCTAGACGCCTTTGCATACGCCTGCAAGCGCGCAGGCGGCAGCTGCTTCTTCGAGCAGCCCGACACCTCCAACCTGCTTGATGCCATGCAGGATGTGCTGGGCGCCGACATCATGGTGCTGCCCGAGATCCACGAGCACTACACCATGCAGTTCAAGGTGAGCGAGATGGGCTACTGGGTCTACGACTTTGCCCTGCCGGTGCTCACGCTGCACGCCCTCTACTCCGGTGACGGCCAGTACCTCAAGCGCTGGCTGGAGATGAGCCCAAAGCACCAGTTCACCACGCTCGACACCCACGACGGCTTGGGCATTGTGGACGTCAAGGACCTGCTGCCCGACGACATCCGCAGCACACCGACTACCAACGGCATCGGTGCGGCGCTGAGCATCCAGCTCAAGAGCTGTGCGCTGGTCGCGGTGGTGGCCACC